>CAKKRN010000172.1:0-1289 GCA_919902745.1 Syntrophaceae bacterium
GGGCCGATTGAAAGCATCTACCGCTGGAAGGGCCGGATCGAGACGACAGGCGAGTGGCTCTGCCTGATCAAGAGCCGGGAGGAGAACTACGGGGCTATTGAACAGACCATCCGTTCCCTCCACCCCTACGAAACGCCGGAGATCGTTGCCGTCCCGGTGACCGGCGGCAGCCGCGACTATCTGGACTGGCTCCGGGGGGAACTGGCGGCGCCTTGCGAGGAATGAAGAGAGGAAGGGATCACGGGGAAGGGGAGCAACATTGCCCCGACCCTCTCCCGTCAGGGGGGTGGAAAATACGATTTGTGAGACCGTTGAGGTAGGATCATGCTTTTGGCCGGGGATATCGGCGGCACGAAGAGCCGTCTGGCGATCTTTGCGGACGACGCGGATCCACGGAACCCGCTGGCGGAGGAGGTTCTCCCGAGCGGCCGTTTTTCCGGGATCGAGGCGCTGATCCGGGCGTTTTTGAAACGGACGAATCTGACCGCGGACCGGGCCTGTTTTGCGATCGCCGGACCCATCATCAACGGCCGGGCTGCGGTGACCAACCTCCCCTGGATTGCGGAGGCCGAGACGATCCGGCGGCAGTTCGGCTTCCGATCGGTCCGTCTGCTGAACGACGTTGCGGCGACCGCCCGCGCCGTGCCGCTGCTGGAGGCGCGGGAACTCCACACGCTGTGCCCGGGGGAGCCGGCCGCCGATGGCGCAATCGCCGTGATCGCCCCGGGGACCGGCCTGGGGGAGGCCTTCCTGACGCGGGACGGGACGCGCCGGCGTGAGCACGCCTCCGAGGGCGGTCATGCGGACTTCGCACCGGGGAGTCCGCTGGAGACGGACCTTCTCCGTGATCTCCGGAAGGAATGGGGGCATGTCAGTTATGAAAGGGTCTGCTCGGGTCCGGGGCTCTGGCGGATCTACCGTTTTCTGCGGGGCAGACGACCGGCGGAAGAACCGGCCTGGCTCGCTGCGAGGCTGGCGGAGGCCGCCGATCCCGTGCCGGTCCTCATGGAGGCGGCGCTTGCCGATAAGCCCGGCCTCTGTATGCGTGCGGTAACGCTTTTCTGCTCCATCCTCGGAGCGGAGGCGGGGAATCTGGCCTTGAAGACGCTGGCCACGGGCGGCGTTTACATCGGGGGCGGGATCGCACCGCGGATACAGCCTTTCCTCGAAGAAGGGACGTTTCTCGCGGCCTTCCGGCGGAAGGGACGGATGGCCGACCTTCTCTTCCGGATGCCTGTCCATGTGATCCTCGAACCGCGGGCGGCCCTGATCGGCGCCGCCGACTGCGG
>CAKKRN010000172.1:1389-2622 GCA_919902745.1 Syntrophaceae bacterium
GAGAAGCGCGATCGAGAGCATGCCGTAGGTCCCAAAGAGGGCCGTATGACCGTGGTTCATGGTCAGGTACGTCCCGTGTTCATAGTAGTTAACGATCGGAAGATTGATGAGGAATCCGAAGATCCCCGCTCCCAGGAAGTTCCAGAAGGAAGAGGCGACCAGGAAGTACAGCGGCCACTTATAGGGAAAGTCCTTGCCTTCATTTTTGATCGCTTTATACTCCATCATCCCCAGCACAACGAGGCCCATCAGAGGAATAGGTTCCATCGAAGAAAACAAGGTTCCCCATGCCAGCCAGTAGGTTGGTCCTCCGAACCAGAAGAAGTGATGCGCCGTCCCGATGATTCCCGACAGGAACACGATCGCCGCGGTAAAGTACGCGATGGTCAAGGCGGCTTTGGCGGTGACGAGCCCCATGGCGACAAGCAAGACAGCGATGGCGGCAACCCCGAAGAACTCGAAGATGCCCTCGACCCAGAGGTGCACGACGAACCATCTCCAGTAATCGGCCATGGTCATATGGGACCCCCGGCCGTAAAAGAGGCCGAAGCCGAAAAAGGCCACCACAAAGATAGCGCTCAATATATAGAACCAGATCAGCGAATTGAACTCATCCTTGTGCCCCATTTGCAGATGAGGCATGACGGCGCGATATACGATCAGGAGCCAGGCAACCAGGCCCGTTAGCAGCAGTATCTGCCATGCCCGTCCGAGCTCCAGGTATTCCCACCCCTGATGGCCGAACCAGAACCACCAATCCCCCAAAAGGCCCTTGATGCCGGCCATCTGGCCCGCGAGGCTGCCGAGGGCGACCACCAGGATGGCTATAAACAGCAATTGCACCAGGAGCCCCTGTTTTCGGGGTTCCCTGCCGCCGATGATCGGCGCCAGGTATATCGCCGATGCAACCCAACTGGTCGCAATCCAGAAAATCGCAAGCTGCAGATGCCAACTCTTGGCCAGGCTATAGGGGATGATCTGAGCGACAATGGGGAGCCAGAAGCTCGCCGGGTTAACGGTATAATGGGCCAACAGCCCCCCGAAGGAGGTTTGCAGCAAGAGGAGCAGGACCACGACAAGAAAAAATTTTGCCGCTTTGAACTGGCTCGGGGTCAAGGGCATATCGATCAGTATCGCCGCAAGCGAGGCGCCCTTGGCAGGGCCATACCAGAGTTCATAATGATGAACCCAGAAGATGAACAGACCCAGAGCGACAAGAAAGACGAGGAGACC
>CAKKRN010000173.1:0-3742 GCA_919902745.1 Syntrophaceae bacterium
GCTGACATAACCCTCGATCACGTCGCTTAACACCATCTCGGGATCGCGGGCAAGCGGATTGCCGTAGCCGCCTCCGCCGGGGGCATCGATGGTCACCACGTCGCCCGGTTGCAACCGGGTTAATCCATAGGCATTTCCGGACGCTCCGTTGACAAGGAACTGCGCCCTGGCGCCGGGTTTGCCGTCAAAGAGCCCTTCCGCCGGGTAGACATACCTGCCCGCCTGGATCCCCAGGTTGACCGGCGGGAGGGGGGCATACTCGTCGTCAGGCACCCGGAAAAGTTCCCTTTTTCCGAGGCCGCCCTTCATCTTACCGGGACCGCCCGAATCGACAAGCAGCTCTCTCTTTTCCACAATAAGCGGGGTGTCGCTTTCAAAGATTTCCACGGGCGTATTGGCGCCGTTCGCCGGGAAGATGTAGACGTAATTCCCGTCGTTGGCGGCGCCCGCTCCCATGCCGCCTCCCCTGATGATCACGGAATGCCACGGCCTCCCGTTTTTCCTTTTCCCGTAAAACACGTTCATGGCTGCCGGCGTGCCGCCCGATCCGGCAATCACGCTGCCGGGCAGGACGCCGGACAGGCCTCTGTAAATGACTTCGGTTATGAAATGACCTACCACCAGCCGCGCGGCCACGGCGGCGGGAAACTTGCAGTTCACAACACTGCCCTCCGGGGCGCTCAGGCGTATCGGCCTGGCACATCCTTCGTTGTTCGGGATATCCGGGGCGAACATGCTCTTGATCGCCATGAATACATAGGCATAGGTGAAATTATAAACTACGTTGCCGCCCCAGTTTACCTGCCCCGAAGAGCCGGCGAGATCCACGCTGATATCGCTTCCTTTTACCTCGATCTTCGCCTGGATAAGGAGGTCTTCTTTGGCCTTCATCTGCTCGACAATGCCTTTAGCCGGGTAGATGCCGTCGGGGATTTTTTCGATCTCCTTCCGCATGCTTTTCTCAGTGAGGCTGATAATCTGGTCCGCCAGGTCATCCAGGCTTTCGAGGCCGCTTTCTTTGAGCATCTGGCATATCTTTTCCGCACAGACATGGTTCGCCGCGATCTGCGACCGGATATCCCCGATCACCTCATCGGGCGTACGGACATTCCACCGGATCATATCCATGACCGACTGGTTCAGTTCCCCCCGGTCATAGAGCTTCACAACGGGGATAAAAAGGCCTTCTTCAAAGACGTCCTGGTTGTCGGAGGAGACACGACCGCCAATATCGGAGTGATGAAAAACGCAGGCCGTAAAGGCTGCCAATTGACCCTGGTAGAAGATGGGGCTCATGACGCAGACATCATTCAGATGGCCGGCCAGCGCCCAGGGATCATTCGTGATAAAGGCGTCGCCCGGATGGTAATAGTCTGCCGGGAACCTGTTGATGAGATTCTTTACTCCCAGGGCCATGGCGCCCGACTGACCGGGGGTGGCAAAACTACCCTGGGCCAGTTCCCGGCCCTTTCGGTCGGTAAACATGCAGGTGTAATCATGGGCATCCCTGAGTAGACTCGAAAAGGCCGTCCGGGCGACGCTGCTGTCGGCCTCATCTACAATGGAAATAAGTCTGCGCCATAATATCTCTAACGTGATCGGATCGAACGCCTGCCCCATTTTCATCCCTCCTCAAGATCGATCCATAAAAATCCATACTCATCCGTCGACACGCGGGCATCCTCGCCCACAATAAGGGTCGACTCCTTCTCTTCGATAATGGCCGGACCTTGAAACCGAGCTTCAGGAAAGAGTTTGTATCGATCGTAAACCGTATAGGGGATAAAATCCCTGGCCATCGGTGAGTAGGCCTGGCGTTTTCCCTTGATCGCCCCGTCGAGGGACTGCCCCTTCTTCATCTCAAGTTTGGGCAGTTGCAGGAGCCGCTCCGGGAGGCTGGCCCGCACCTTGAAATTTATGAACTCCACCTCGGATTCCGGATAGGTCCTGCCGTAGAGCTTCTCATAGACATCGTCGAAGGATCTCCGCACGTCCGATTTCTGGAGTTTGGTAAAGTCCCCGGCCGGCAAAGGGACATTGATCTCCGCGCCCTGTCCCACAAAGCGCATGTCGAGAGATCGCTCATAGCGGATGGCATCGTCTGCAGATTCATTCTTCAGGATTTTCGCCGCCTCCGACTCCAGCCCCCGGAAGATGCCTTCTATCTCCGGGAAGGCGACGGCCGACAGGGAAACCTTGTGGCTGCGGAGTAGGTCAAAGGCCCTCGGGGCGGTGAAAAAGCCCATGGCCGAACCTACCCCGGCATTCGGCGGTATCAACATCCGGGGGGCGCCCAGTTTCTTCGCCAGGCCATAGGCGTGAACCGGCCCCGCCCCTCCAAAGGCGGATATCGTTACGATCCTCGGGTTCCCGCCTTTTTCCGCAATATGCGTCTTGGCGGCTCCGGTCATCGTCTCGTTGATGAGATCATGGATCCCCCAGATAGCCTGGATGAAGGAGACCCCGAGGGGCTTGGCAATCTTTTCCTCCACACCGCGCCGGGCCGCCTCCTTGTCGAGCTTCATCCCGCCGCCGAGGAAATATTCCTCGTCCAGATAACCCAAAAGAAGATCGGCGTCGGTCACGCAGGGGTCCGCGCCTCCCCTCCCGTAACAGATAGGTCCGGGCGCCGCCCCGGAACTTTCCGGCCCCACCTGCAGCGTACCCATCTTGCTTACCTTCGCAATGCTGCCGCCGCCCGCTCCTATCTCCATCAAGTCGACAACGGGCACCTGGATAGTGAGACCGCTTCCCTTCATGAACCGCTGGACGCGTCCAACCTCGAAGGTCGGCACGACGCCGGCTACCCCTTTCTGGATCAGGCAAGACTTGGCCGTCGTACCCCCCATGTCGAAACAGAACATCTCCGAAATATTGAAGTGCTTGCCATAGTATTGGCCGGCAATGACGGCCGCGGTCGGTCCCGACTCGATGATTCGGACCGGAAACTCGGCCGCAGTTTCGACCGAGGTCACGCCGCCGCTCGAAAGCATGATAAAGAGCTTGCCCTGAAAGCCGATCGACTTCAGCCGGCCGGCCAGCTTGGACAGATACCGGCCCGTAAGGGGCTTGACGTAGGCATTGGTAACGGTGGTACTCGTTCTCTCATACTCCTTGATCTGCGGCAGGACGTGGTAGGAAATCGAGACGGGGATCCCCGGGGCTTCGCCCGCGATGATCTCCTCGATCATCAGCTCATGGGTTGGATTCTCAAAGGAATTAATGAGACAGACGGCAATAGACTCCACGCCCATCTTGAGGAGGGCGCGGACTGTCTGTCTTGCTTCTTCCCGGTCCAGGGCTTTGATGACGCTCCCATCGCTGCGGACCCTTTCGTTCACTTCGAGGCGATACCTTCTGGGGACCAGAGGCTGGGGGAATTCGGCGAATACGTCATAGGGAGCGTAGCGCATCTCACGGCCAATTTCCAGGATGTCCCTGAAGCCCTTTGTAGTGATGAGCCCTGTTCTGGCGCCCTTTCTCTCGATGATGGAATTGATGACAAGGGTCGTGCCATGAATCAGCTCATCCAATCGGGCGACAAAGTCCGGCGCCGTCTTCTCCAGCTCTCTTATCCCCTCTTCAACGGCATCCGAGGGATCACCGGGAGTGGTCAGGCACTTGCCGGTCTTGATCTCCCCGGTTTGATCGTTAAGAAGGACAAAGTCGGTGAACGTGCCGCCGATGTCACAGCCCAGCCGGTAATGCTTGTCTTTCATCCATGCCTCCCCAGTCAACCGTT
>CAKKRN010000173.1:3842-9514 GCA_919902745.1 Syntrophaceae bacterium
CCCGGTTCTTTAAACTCTCCGTAGACGTCCCGGAATATTTTCGTCATCTCGCCTACCGTCGCGTAGGCCTTGCAGCAATCGACCAGATAGGGCATGACGTTCTTGCCCGCCCGGGTCGCTTTCTCCAGATCCAGGAGGGTGCGGGTCGTCTCGCGCTGGTCTCTTTCCCTTTTGACCCGTTTTAATTCCTCAATCTGCTTCTCCGCGGTCTCCCCGGTATATTCGTGCAGTTCCACGTCCTTCGACTCTCCTTCGGTATAGATATTGACGCCCACCTTGAGGAGCTCCCCGGACTGGATCCCTTTTTCGAAAGCGTAGGCCTGCCGGGAGACAAGCTTCTGGATGTAGCCGGTGGCGACCGCCGGGATAATCCCGCCCACCTTCCCGATGTTTTCCATCTCCTCCTCGATCTTCCCCTCCATCTCCTTTGTCAGCGTCTCGATAAAGTAGCTTCCCGCCAGCGGATCAACGGTATCTCGCAAGCCTATCTCGTCCATCAGGAGCTGCAGGGTCCTGAGCGAAATAACGGCCGAGTGGGGGGTCGGAATGGTATATGCCTCGTCGTAGCTGCAAAGGGCAATGGTCTGAGCCCCGGCCAAGGCTGCGGAGAGGGCGTAGTAGGCGCCGCGCATGATGTTGTTCTCCGGCTGCGCCTTGGTGAGGCCGAAGCCGCCGCCGCCGAAAAGCCCGCGCAGGAACATGTTGGCTTCCTTCTTCACGCCGTATTTCTCCTTCAGGTTCCTCGCCCAGAGTTTCCGGGCGGCCCGGAACTTCGCCACCTGTTCCCAGATATTGCCGAAGACATTCAGGTTAAATGAGAACCTGCCCACAAATTGGTCAATATCGTAGCCTCGCAGCAGCACATTATCAATGTAGGCATTGGCAATCAGGATGGCATAGGCGATCTCCTGCGCAGGCGTGGCCCCCGACTCCCGGATATGATACCCGCAGACGGAAACCGGATTGGTCCGCGGCATGGTCGTCATGGAATATTCGATGGTATCGCCGATCAGCTTCACCGCCGGCTCCACCGGGAAAATCCACGCCCCCCTCCCGATCATCTCCTTCAAAATATCGTTCTGAGGCGTAGCGGAAATCACCTTGGCGTCATAGCCGTATTTTTCGGCCACGGCCTGGTACATGGCCAGCATGATCGAGGCGACGGCGTTGATGGTCAGGCCTGAGCCGATCTCGGCCAGATTGATGTCCTTGAATGCCACCTCAAAGTCGCGCAGGGAATCGACCGCCATCCCGACGCGACCCACCTCCCCTTCCGCCATGGGATCATCGGAGTCGTAGCCCATCTGTGTGGGCAGATCGAAGGCCACGTTCAGGCCCGTCTGGCCGTGGGATATCATCAATTTAAAGCGTTCGTTCGTCTCGTAGGACGTCCCGAAACCGGTGTATTGCCTGGTCGTCCATGCCCGGCTGCGGTAGCCCTGGCGATGGATGGCCCTCGTGAAGGGGTAAACGCCAGGGTCGGCGAGGTCCTTCTCGTAGGAAAACCCGACCCGTTCAAGATCCTCGGGACCATAGAAGGTTTTGACATGGATGCCCGACTGCAGGGTCACATCGGTAATCTGGCCTTTCGCATCCTTGGTGTACTTTGCTACGCCCATTTCTCCTCCTGACCGCGTTCCACATTTTCCCTTATCACGCTGACAATCTCCGCAAACGGCGTCCCGCCGGGAAATACACCCCGTACCCCCAGCTCTTTCAGCCGCGGAATGTCGCGGACGGGGATCACCCCGCCGACGACGATCATCTTGTCGTCAATGCCTGCCTCGCGGGCCTTCTTCACGAGCTTTTCGATGATGGGGATATGGGCGCCGCTCATGATGGAAAGCCCGATCACATCCACATCTTCCTGGAGGGCAGTCGATACGATCTGGTCCACAGTCTGATGAAGGCCCGTGTAGACGACCTCCATGCCCGCCTCCATGAGCGCATGCGCCACGACTTTTGCCCCCCGGTCATGTCCATCGAGGCCTGGTTTCGCTATGAGTATCCGGATTTTTTTTGCCGCCAATGTCGCCCCCTTAACCGTACCTGTACTGGACACCGCATCCATCCGCCGGGTAATCCCAGTCAATCGACTTATAGATGCACGCAATTTTGCAGCTCCCGCATTCCAGGCAGCCCGCATATTCGACCACCATGTCGCCCGTCTCCTCATTCAAGGAATAGAGATGGCCGGGACACACGGGGATGCACATCCGCTCCCGGCAGGTTCCGCAGATTTTCTGGTCGAGTTTGATGTGACTCTCGCGGTCGTTCTTGATCGCATCGAGTGCTATCTTTTCTTCCACTTTCATGACTACATTTTCCTCATGCTTAACAAGTCCTTGCACCCTTCCCAGTTGAGGACGTATTTCCTGGCTGCCGCCTTGGCGCTCGTGTACAAGGGTTCCTTTTTACCCTTGCCGATGGTGAACAGCGCCGCGAGGAGTTCGGAAAGGAATTTGGGATATACGGTGAACAGTCTCTTATTTTCCAGCACATCTCTCGTGTGGCGGAAGGTCTCCATATCAGAGAGCACAAAGCTCTCTTTGAGCTTCTGCTCATAGCGGGAGAGGAAAGTCGCCGATAGATCCCCTTTTGCGAGGGCTTCATCCGCCACTCCGGCTGCTATCGCCCCCGAGGCAACGGCGAACTCCATGCCCCGTACCGTCAGCCCGAGATTGAGTGAGAAACCGGCGGCATCGCCGGCGACGAGCATTCCTCCGGTGTACAGCTTCGGAATGCCTCCCGCTCCGGCCTCAGAAATGATATGGGCCGCGTATTCTTTTAACTCGCCCCCCCTTATCCATCTCTGCACCTCCGGCCGGGCCGAAAACTCCTCCATCAGTTGGGAGGCAGCAACGGGGTTCTTCTGCCTGCTGAGGTCGTCGATGCCGACGACGATCCCCAGGGAGAGCGTATCGCGATTGGTATAGAGAAATCCTCCCCCGAACATTCCCCTGGTAATGGCGCCGACGAAGAGATTGGCCGCCCCTTCCCCCGGTTGCAGACCGAAACGATCGTCGATGGTCTTTTCGTCCAGCCGGTAAATTTCCTTGATGGCCACGGCGTAGTTTCGCGGCTCCAGGGGTTTTCTGAGCCCGGCCTTTTCGGCCAGGAAGGAGAGCGCCCCGTCGGCCGCAATAACGATATGGGCCCCGATCTCTTCATCTCCCGCCTTGATGCCCACCACGCGGCCATCTTCCCACAATAGGTCATCGACCTTCTTTTTCGGGATGACAAAGGCGCCCTTTTCGCTCACTTTTTCCGCCAACCAGCTGTCGAAGGTCGCCCTCAGCATGGTATAGCTCATGTACGGCTCGCTGCGCCAACGGTCATTGGCATATTCTAACTGCACGGAGGCGTCGTCATCGAGAACCGTTATGATCTCTTTCACGACATGCCGTTCAAAGGGCGCCTCCGCAATGATTCCGGGCAGATAGTCTTTTATGGGGTCCACATAAATCCTGCCGCCGGTCACATTTTTACTCCCCGGTACGTCCCCACGCTCCAGGAGAATGACCTGCCGGCCGGCAGTGGCGAGATGGTAGGCGGCCGTCAACCCTGCCAGTCCCCCACCCACGATGATCGCATCTACTTTATCCATAAGTCTTATACATTGGCGGCTTCGTAAAAAGCCCGGATGCTGCGTTGCGCTTCATCCCTCGTCATTGCGGCGTACGACACAGTACGCCTCATTCCTCAGGATTCGCGCGCCTTGCCTGCGGCCTTTTTACGAAGCCGCCCCATTTTCAAGACTTTTATGACTTTTTTCGAGGTCGTCATACATTGGTTTATCCGTAGGAATCAGTCTATTTCCCGAGCCTATTTCTCAGTTCCTCAGTCATCGCCGGCAATACCTCAAAGAGGTCTCCCACGATACCGTAATTCGCATAGTTAAAGATAATCGCATGGGGATCATTATTGATGGCCAGGACGACCTTGGCTGTGTCCATGCCCATGATATGGTGGATCGCTCCGGAAATACCCGCCCCCATATAGAGTTTCGGAGAAACGGTTTTCCCGCTTTTGCCGACCTGGTCTGCCTGGTCCCGCCACTTGGCATCCACAACGGACCTCGTTGCCCCCACGGTGGCGCCGATAGTCCGGGCCAACTCTTCGATGAGCCGGAAATTCTCGGCGGCTTTCAATCCCCGGCCACCGGCGACAATCAGGTCCGCCTCCGTAAGGTCGACTTTAGCCAGAGTCGTCTCCTCTGTCTTTATGACCGACGTCTTTACCTGCTCAGGCGGGATGCCGGCCTGAAATTCTGCAAACTCCCCTTTTTGGGTAAGGGGTGCGCCCACCCCGAAGCTATTAGGCCGCGCCGTCACGATGGCCGGATAGGCGGAAAAAGAGACCTCGGCAAGCACCCTGCCGCCGTACATGGGTCTGATGAACGTCATCGGGTCTGCGTTCCACCTGGCTCCGGTCACGTCCGAGGCGATACCCGTCTGCAGGAGCACCGCGACCCGTGGAAGGAAGTCGCGCGCCCTCTGCGTAGCCCCGGCCAGGATCATCTTCGCACCTGTTTCCCGGGCGTAGCCGGCCAGCGCCATAGCATAGCCCTCGGCCGTGTAGTTTTCCAGCACCGGGTCAGTAACGTGGATGAGTTTTTCCGTGTAATTGAGGATCTTTTCCTTTACCGTCCCGGACAGCTTCCCCAGAAACACGGCTTCCATGCTGAACTGCCCGCTTCCGACAAGCTTTAAGCCTTCCGAGAGCAGTTCGAGGGAAACCTTCCGCGGCCCGTCACCCTTTGCCTCTACAAATACGAGAATCTTATCCATTATATGTTCCCTAACACCGCTCAACAGGATAAGTGCGTTGCAGAAAATAATGTCTTACTACTATAATACCCTTTCCACGTCCATGAGAATCCTTACCGCTTCAATAGCGGCCTCACGAGGCGCACCGGGAATGATCTGCACGGCGGGTTTTTTCTTCGGCGACGAGTATTGCACTACTTTTACCTTCGACCCCGGCCTGCCGGCCTGAGCAGTCGCAAGACCCAGGTCGGCCGCTGTTGCTCTTGATATCTGGGCTTTCATGGCCTTCATAACGCCCGTAATCAGCGGAACTCTCGGTTCGTTCAGTCCCTTCTGAGCGGTAAACAACGCGGGCAGTTGCACTTCCACCGTCTCTTTTCCTCCCTCCACAGCAACCTCCGCGACTGCCCTGCCATCAGCTACATCAAGCTTCACGATCCCGCCTACATGCGGCAGGCCCAGAAACTGGGCTACCATCGGTCCTACTTCCCCCCGGTCATCGTCGATGGCTTGCCTTCCGCAGAGGATGATATCAAAGGGCTCTTTGGCAATGGCCCTGCTTAAGACGAAAGCCGTCGCATACCCGTCGCCGTCAAAAAAAGCCTCGTCCTCAAGGAGCACAGCTTCGTCCGCTCCCATGGCAATACCGGTCCTCAAGGCCTCAATGGCCTTACGGCTTCCCAGCGTAATAACCTTCACTTTTCCAGCGTGTTTCGCTTTGATCCGCAGGGCTTCTTCAATAGCAAATTCGTCAAACAGGTTCATGGCAAACTTCTGTTCTATATCGAGACTTACCCCGTCTCCGCCGATTGCCACCAAAGCTTCCGGGTCCGGGATCTGTTTTACCAGAACAACAACGTTCATAACCATCTACCCCCAATTCAGAACAATTATCTTTATCAG
>CAKKRN010000174.1:0-2381 GCA_919902745.1 Syntrophaceae bacterium
GAGGATAAATATGGCACTCGCAATCAATGATCTGAATGTACCGCAACGTCTGCTTCTCGGCCCCGGCCCCAGCGCCGTTCATCCCCGCGTCCTGCGCACGATGAGCACCGCGCTTGTCGGATATCTCGATCCGGAGTGGCTCTCCCTGATGGATGAAGAGCAGGCCCTTCTCCGGGCGGTCTTTCAGACCAAAAATACCATGACCTTTCCCATGTCGGGAACTGGCAGCGCCGGAATGGAAACCGCCTTCTGCAATTTCGTCGAACCCGGCGATACGGTCGTCATCGGTTGCAACGGTTATTTCAGCGAGCGGATGTGCGAAATGGCGAAGCTTTACGGCGCCAATGTGAAACGGATTGAAAAACCCTGGGGCGGCGTATTCACGCTGGCCGAGATCGAAACCGCCCTCGCCGAAAACAAACCTGTCAAGATCCTGGCCCTGATCCATGCGGAAACGTCCACCGGCGCACTTCAGCCGCTGGAGGGAATGGCCGAGGTCGTTCACCGGCACGGCGCCCTTTTTCTGATCGATTGCGTCACCTCTCTGAGCGGCGTTCCGCTCAACATCGACGGCTGGGGAATCGACGTGGCGTTCAGCGCATCGCAGAAATGTCTCGGCTGTCCTCCCGGTCTTTCCCCATTTACCGTCAGCGACCAGGCCCGTGAGGCCCTCTACCGCCGGAAAAACCGCGTTCCGAATTGGTACCTCGATCTGTCGATGATCGAAAAATATTGGAACAAGGAGAGGGTATATCACCATACACCATCCACGACCCTCCATTATGGCTTCCGCGAAGGGTTGCGGCTTGTCCTTGAAGAAGGCCTGGAGGACCGCTGGTTCCGTCATCAGGCCATCGCCGAGTATCTCTGGGACAAGATGGCAACCCTCGGTTTGAAGCTCTTTGTTCCGAGGGAGAACCGCCTGCCCTCGCTGAGCACGATCTGCGTTCCCGACGGCGTGGATGATGCGGCCGTCCGGACGCGCCTGCGCGAGGCGTACAACATCGATATCGCCGGCGGATTCGGCCCCCTGAAAGGCAAGATATGGCGCGTCGGGCTGATGGGCTTCTCCAGCAGGCGCGAAAACGTGACCCTGCTATCCGAGGCGCTGAGGGAGATTCTCCACGGAAAAATATAAAAAGATCCGGAGGATCTGAATCTTTCAAAAAGACGGCCCGCACTTCTGTTAATTTCCCTTGACTCGCAAAGAATTTTATATATAGAACTCAGTGAATTCTGACTAAAGGAGGTATTCCTATGGACCACCATTCCCGACGGACGTTCCTGGCATTTTTCTGCGCCGCATTTCTGACGGCGCTCCCCTTCGGACCCCTCTTCGCCGCCGACGCGATCAAACTGGGGGTGGCAGGCGCCCACAGCGGCGATCTTGCCTCGTACGGGCTGCCGACGGTGAAGGCCGCGGAGCTGGTCGTCAAGGAGATCAACGCCAAAGGGGGGGTGCTGGGCAGACAGGTGGAGCTCCTGGTGGAGGACGACGTCTGCAAGCCCGAATTGGCCACGAACACGGCGACCAAGCTGGTTTCCCAGAACGTGAACGCCGTTATCGGCCATATCTGCAGCGGGGCGACCAAGGCGGCCCTCGGCATCTATAAGGATGCCAAGCTCGTCGTCATCTCTCCTTCGGCCACCAATCCCGATCTGACGCAGAGCGGCCAGTATCCCAACTTCTACCGGACCATCGCCTCCGATGACGCCCAGGCCCGCATGGAGGTGGAATTCGCCATCGGCAAACTGAAGGTGAAGAAGATCGCCGTCCTCCATGACAAGGGGGACTACGGCAAGGGGCTCGCCGAGTTTGCGAAGAAATTCATCGAGGAGTCAAAAAAGGCGACCGTCGTTCTCTTCGAAGGGATCACCCCGGGCGCCGTCGACTACTCCGCGGTCGTCCAGAAGATCAAACGGGCCGACGCCGAGGCGGTGATATACGGCGGCTACCATCCGGAGGCCTCCTCGATCGTCGCCCAGATGCGCAAGAAGGGAATGAAGATCTTCTTCATCTCCGACGACGGGGTGAAGGACGACACATTCATCAAGGTCGCCCAGAAGTATGCGGAAGGGGTGTACGCCACCGGCCCCAGGGACACCACCAAAAACCCGCTGGCCATCTCCGCCATCGAGGCGCACAAAAAGGCCTACGGCGCCGATCCGGGCGCGTTTTTCCTGAACGGCGTCGCCGCGACCCAGGCGATCCTGAACGCAATGCAGAAGGCCGGTTCGACGGACTATGCGGCCGTCGGGCAGGCCCTTCAGACCCAGTTTGTCGAAACGCCCCTCGGCAAGATAAAGTTCGACAAACGGGGGGATGCGATCGGCGTCGGCTTCTCGGTCTACCAGGTCCGCAAAGGGGTCTACGTCGAGGT
>CAKKRN010000174.1:2481-8655 GCA_919902745.1 Syntrophaceae bacterium
ATTTTGAGCTCCGGACCGCGGTTTGATATGGATTATTTTCTGGAACTGGCGATCGGAGGACTCACGCGGGGCAGCATCTACGCGCTGATCGCGCTGGGCTATACGATGGTCTACGGGATCATCGAGCTGATCAATTTCGCCCACGGCGAGATCTACATGATCGGGGCCTTCACCGCGCTCATCGTCGCCTCCGTCCTCACCATGAACGGGATGACGGGGGTATCGGTCCTGATCCTGGCCTCCGTCGTGGCCGTTCTCTACGCCGCCGCGTACGGCTTCACCGTCGAGAAGATCGCCTACAAGCCGCTGCGCCAGGCGCCGCGCCTCTCGCCCTTGATCAGCGCCATCGGGATGTCGATCTTCCTGCAGAACTACGTCCTGATCGCCCAGACCTCCGATTTCCTGCCGTTCCCGAATTTGCTCCCCGTTCTCCCCTTCATGGAACCCTACTCCCATATCATGGGGTCGACCGAATTGATCATCGTCCTTACCACCGCCCTGGCCACGGCCGCGCTGACCTTTTTCATAAAGTTCACGAAGCTCGGCAAGGCGATGCGGGCCACCGCCCAGGACCGCCATATGGCGATGCTCGTGGGGGTGAACGTCAACCGGGTCATCTCGAACACCTTCATCGTCGGCTCCGCCCTGGCTGCGATCGGCGGAGTGCTGATCGCCTCCCACATCGGCCGGATCAATTTCTCCATCGGATTCATCACCGGGATCAAGGCCTTTACCGCCGCCGTCCTGGGGGGGATCGGCAGCATCCCCGGGGCGGTCCTGGGCGGTCTGGTCCTCGGCTGGACGGAGAGTTTCGCCACGGGCTACGTCTCCAGCGACTATGAGGATGTGTTTGCCTTCTGTCTGTTGGTCCTGATCCTGATCTTCCGTCCGGCGGGCATTCTGGGCCGGTCGTCCGTGCAGAAGGTATAGGGGAGGTTACCACCGGTCCATGAAAGCCTCGGAGGAATTCAAAAAGTCATTCTTCATCTCTCTCTGGTTCATGTTGCTGACCTTTCCGATCCTGGTCATCCGGGTCAATACGATCGAAAAAGTCGTCGAGTGGCGGTGGCGCAACATGGCATTCATCGGGATCGGCAGCTTCCTCCTCTCCTTCGTCTGGCGCCGGCTGTTAAGTCGGAAGGAGAAGGGCCGGCAGCCGGCGGAGACAGGAAACGTCGAGACCCTGCCGCTCGGCCGGCGTCTTCTGGCGGAACCAAGGATCTACCGGCCGGCTCTAACCGCGCTGGCGCTCTTCACGATCGCCTTTCCCCTCCTCTTTTCCAGCTACCAGACCAACATCATGACCACCGCCCTGATTTACGTGATGCTGGGGCTGGGTCTGAACATCGTGGTCGGCCTGGCGGGATTGCTGGATCTGGGCTACGTCGCTTTTTATGCCGTCGGCGCCTACAGCTACGCGCTGCTCAACCACCACTTCGGCCTCGGTTTCTGGACGATCCTCCCCGTCGGCGGCCTCCTCGGCGCCCTCTTCGGGATCCTTCTGGGTTTTCCGGTTCTTCGCCTCCGGGGCGACTACCTGGCCATCGTCACGCTCGGTTTTGGCGAGATCATCCGCCTGATCCTCGAAAACTGGAACGCGTTCTCCTTCGGACCGAGCGGGATCGCCAACATCTCCCGGCCGGGACTCTTCGGCATATCGATGACGCTCAACGAGGCGACCATCTACATCTATTATCTGATGGTCGCCCTGTGTCTGTTCACGATCTTCGTCGTGAACAGGCTGCAGGATTCGCGCATAGGCCGGGCCTGGATCGCGCTCCGGGAGGACGAGGTCGCCTGCCAGGCGATGGGGATCGACAAGACCCGAACGAAGCTCACCGCCTTCGCCCTCGGGGCGACCTGGGCGGGGATGGTCGGCGTAATCTTCGCCGCAAAAACCACCTTCATCAACCCGGCGAGCTTCACCTTCATGGAATCGGCGATGATCCTCTCGATCGTCGTCCTGGGGGGCATGGGATCGATCATGGGGGTGATCCTGGGCGCGCTGATCCTGATCCTGACGCCTGAATACCTCCGGGCCTTCAGCGCCTACCGGATGCTCCTGTTCGGAACGGCGATGGTCCTGATGATGGTCTTCCGCCCGCAGGGGATCGTGACGAACATCCGGCGGGTCTACCGGTACGGAACAAAGGGAAAGGAGAGCCGGCCGGCGCAGGCGTGAATATGGACAGCGTCCTCACCGTGAACAGTCTGACGATGAATTTCGGGGGGCTCCGGGCGATCGACTCCGTCGATCTCGAGGTCCGACAGGAAGAGATCGTCGCCCTGATCGGCCCCAACGGCGCGGGGAAGACCACCTTCTTCAACTGCCTGACGGGAATCTACGAGCCGACCGAAGGGGATATCTTCATCTCGCCGACCCCTGGCGGGCGACGGCGGATCAACGGCATCAAGATCAACCGCATCGCGGAGATGGGGATCGCCCGGACCTTTCAGAACATCCGCCTCTTTTCCAACATGACGGTCCTGGAGAACGTGATGATCGGCCGCCACTGCCGGGCGAAGGCCGGCGTTCTTGGGGCGGTCCTCCGGGGGAGGAAAACCAGACGGGAAGAGCAGGAAATCGTCGATCGCAGTTATGAGATCCTCGTCCGGACCGGCCTCGCCGACCAGGCGGATGAGCCGGCGAAGAATCTCCCTTACGGGGCCCAGCGCCGTCTGGAGATCGCCCGGGCGTTGGCCACCGAACCGTTCCTGCTGCTCCTCGACGAACCGGCGGCCGGGATGAACCCGCGGGAAACGGATGAACTCGAGGAGCTGATCGTCCGAATCCGCGATGAGGCGAAGATCTCGATCCTGATGATCGAACACGACATGCGAATGGTGATGAGCCTCTCCAACCGGATCATCGTCCTGGACTACGGCGAGAAGATTGCGGAAGGGACCGCCGCCCAGATCTGGGAAAATCCGGTGGTCATCAAGGCATATCTGGGGGAGGATTTCCAGGGTGATGCTTGAACTCCGGAACGTCGAGACCTTTTACGGCAACATCATGGCCCTCAAGGGGATCAACCTGTCGATCAACGAGGGGGAGATCATCACCCTGATCGGCGCCAACGGCGCGGGCAAGTCCACCACGCTCATGACGATCTGCGGCATCGTGCCGCCGCGCCGCGGCGAGATCCTCTTTCTGGGAAAACCGATTCATCGCGTCGAACCGCACGAGATCGTTGCTCTGGGGGTCTCACAGGTGCCCGAAGGGCGCCGGATCTTTCCGCTCCTCACGGTGACGGAAAACCTTGCCATGGGGGCGTTCCTCCGGAATGACGGGGGTGAGATCGCCAGGGACATAGAGTACATCTTTTCGCTTTTCCCGATCCTTAAAGAGCGGCGCCACCAGCCGGGAGGGACGCTCAGCGGGGGGGAACAGCAGATGCTTGCCATCTCCCGCGCCCTGATGGCCCGGCCACGTCTGCTGCTGCTTGACGAGCCCTCCCTCGGCCTCGCCCCGCTGATCTTTCAGCTGATCTTCCGGATAATCCCGAAGATCAACCGGGAAAACGGGACGACGATCCTTCTCGTGGAACAGAACGCGAACATGGCCCTCAAGATCGCCCACCGGGGTTACGTCCTGGAGAACGGCCGGATCACCCTGGAAGGGGCCGCCGAAAGCCTTTTGAACAACGAGGAGGTCAAACGGGCCTATCTGGGGTTATAGAGGAACCTCCCGCTTATAGGACAGGCGCCCGGATATATCTTTTCCACGATCATCGGCGCCGCACCCCATATTTTGCGGAAATATTTCTTGACAGACGCGAAATAATCGTATATTTTTCGCGCACCTTAATCATCATCGTCATCCGCAGTGGATCCACCCTCTCGCATGACATCTCCCCATGAGGGATCTTATTACATTGCGTTGAACAACCGGCGGGTCGTTCTTACAGCAGAAGGAAGAGGTATGAGCAGCACAGTAGAAAAAGTACGGAATATCGGGATCAGCGCCCATATCGACTCGGGGAAGACCACCCTGACCGAACGGATCCTGTTTTACACAAAGCGTATCCATGCCATTCATGACGTTAAGGGCAAGGACGGCGTCGGCGCCACGATGGACTCCATGGAATTAGAGAAGGAGCGGGGCATCACGATCACCTCGGCCGCGACGTTCTGCGAATGGCAGGGCCACCAGATCAACATCATCGATACCCCCGGGCATGTCGATTTCACAATCGAAGTCGAACGATCCCTCCGCGTGCTGGACGGCGCCGTGCTGGTGCTCTGCTCCGTGGGCGGCGTCCAGTCGCAGTCCATCACCGTCGACATGCAGATGAAGCGCTACAAGGTGCCCTGCATCGCCTTTATCAACAAATGCGACCGCAGCGGCGCCGATCCCTTCCGCGTGATCGCCCAGCTCCATTCCAAGCTGGGTCACAACGCCGTCGCGATGCAGATGCCGATCGGGCTGGAAACGGATTTCCGGGGCGTCATCGACCTTTTGTCCATGAAGGCCTTCTATTTCGAGGGTGAGAACGGCGAACAGGTCCGGAGCGACGAGATCCCCGCGGAGCTGCTTGCCGCGGCCCGTTCGAAGCGGGAAGAGATGATCGATGCCGCATCGCTCTTCTCCGATGAACTGACCGAGGCGATCCTCGAAGAGAGCCCGATTCCCGACGCGTTGATCATGGATGCGGTCCGCAAGGGAACCCTGCTTAGGAAATTCACCCCCGTTTTCCTGGGATCTGCGTACAAGAACAAAGGTGTTCAGCCGCTCCTGGACGCGGTGAACCGGTATCTTCCCTGTCCGGCGGATGTCGAGAACACAGCCCTGGATCTTGATCATGAAGAGGCCCTGGTGGACCTCTTGCCCGATTCCTCCCTGCCGATTGTGGCATTGGCGTTCAAGCTCGAAGACGGCGCTTACGGACAACTGACCTACGTCCGTGTTTACCAGGGGACGCTGGCCAAGGGTGCGGTCATCGTCAACACCCGGACCGGCAAAAAAACGAAGGTCGGACGCGTCGTTCGCATGCACGCCGATCAGATGGAAGACATCGAGGCCGCAAACGCCGGTTATATCGGGGCGCTTTTCGGAATCGAGTGCGCCTCCGGCGATACCTTTGTTTCCCCGGGCATCAACCTGACCATGACCTCCATGTTCGTTCCGAAACCGGTGATCTCGCTGGCGATATCTCCGAAGGACAACAAATCCCAGATCAACATGTCCAAGGCCCTCAACCGCTTCACGAAGGAGGATCCGACCTTCCGCACCCATGTGGATGAGGAGACCAACGAGACGATCATCGAGGGGATGGGCGAACTGCATCTGGAAATCTATGTGGAGCGGATGAAACGGGAATACGGAACCGATGTGGAAACGGGAAAGCCCCGCGTGGCCTACCGTGAGACGATCACGCAGCGGGCGGAATTCAATTACACCCACAAGAAGCAGACCGGCGGCTCCGGCCAGTACGGCCGTGTGGCGGGTTACATGGAGCCCATCACGGAAGGCGAAGATGACTTCATTTTCGACAACCAGGTCAGGGGCGGGTCGATTCCCACCCAGTACATCGCTGCCTGTGAAAAGGGTTTCCGGCAGTGCCTGGCCAAGGGGCCGAAGATGGAGTTTCCTGTGACCGGCGTGAAAATCGTCATCAACGACGGGGCGTCACATGCGGTCGATTCCTCCGACATGGCCTTTCAGGCGGCGGCCCGCGGCGCTTTCCGTGAAGGGTATGCCAAGGCCAGGTCCGTGATCCACGAACCGATCATGAAGGTGGTCGTGGAGACGCCGACCGAATTCCAGGGCGGGGTGATGGGTCTGCTCAATCAGAGACGGGGGATGATCGTCGGGGCGCAGGACGAGGGGCCGATAACCGTGGTCGAGGCCCAGGTCCCGCTCGCCGAGATGTTCGGCTTTTCGACGGTCCTGAGATCCTCCACGCAGGGCAAGGCGCAGTTCACGATGGAATTCGCGCTCTATCGACAGATCCCCCAATCCATCGCGGAAAAGATTGCCGAAGAGGTCGCCCTCCGGAAGAAGAGCGCGGCATGACTGCTCAGGTAGATAGGCTGAAGGCGGATAGACTGTCGGGGCGCTTCAGCCTTCAGCCTGAACACCTGGGTAGTTGCTGCAAGACAGAATTACTAACATAAAGACAGGAAGGGTACTATGCTGAAAAATGAACTCATCCTTCGCAACCCCTTGCGTCA
>CAKKRN010000175.1 GCA_919902745.1 Syntrophaceae bacterium
CGGCGACTCCCTGGAAGGTGACCCGGCCTTTGATCACATTGGCGCCCTTTTTGATCTCCGGGTTTTCCTTCATCGCCCTCTTCCAGCCCTTGTTTGCGATCTCGACCGCATAGGGGAGGGTGGCGTTCGTCAGGGCCAGCGTGGAGGTTTTCGCGACGGCGCCCGGCATATTTCCCACACAATAATGGATGATCCCGTCGATCGTGTAGATCGGCTCCTTGTGCGTCGTCGCCCTGGAGGTTTCGAAACAGCCCCCCTGATCGATGGCCACATCCACCAGGACCGATCCTTTTTTCATGAGTTTAAGCATGTCGCGCGTGACGAGCTTCGGCGCCTTGGCGCCGGGGATCAAAACGGAGCCGATCACCGCGTCCGCCTCCCGGATCAGCCTGCGGATGGTATCCGGCGAGGAGATCAGCAGGAAGCAGTTCTTCGGCATGACATCGGAGAGATAGCGGAGTCGCGACAAACAGGAGTCGACGACATAGACCCTGGCGCCCAGGCCGCAGGCCATCTTTGCGGCGTGCGTGCCGACCGTTCCCGCGCCGATCACGAGGACCGTCGCCGGTTCGACGCCCGGAACGCCGCCGAGAAGAACGCCCTCTCCGCCGTATTCCATCTCGAGGTACTTGGCGGCCTCCTGGATCGCCATCCGGCCTGCGACCTCGCTCATCGGGATGAGCAGCGGGAGCGATCCGTCCGCCTTCTGGATCGTCTCGTAGGCGATAGCGATGGATTTGGATTCGATCATTGCCCTCGTCAGCGCCTCATTCGCGGCCAGATGGAAAAAGGTGAAGACGATCTGATCCTTGCGGATCCATTTGTACTCGGAAGGCATCGGTTCTTTCACATGCATGACCATGTCGGAACGGTCGTAGATCTCCTTTGCGGTCTTGACGATCTCGGCGCCGGCGGCGACGTAGGCCTTGTCCTCGAAACCGCTGCCCGAACCCGCGCCCTTTTCAACGAGGGGCGTGTGGCCATGGTCCTTCAGGACCTCGACGCCGGCCGGCGTCATGGACACGCGGTTTTCCTCAATCTTGATCTCTTTCAAAATCCCTGCAATCATCTCATCCTCCCGCAATGTGATAGGATCTGTTCAGAAATTTTTTTGAAAAATTTTTTACCCTTGCCAGAACATCGATGCCGCAATGGTTTTGACGAGCCTCTCCATGTCGGTCGGGTATACGTCGCCGATGTTGCCGATCCGGAATGCGCTGGCCTTGGAAACCTTGCCCGGATAGATCACGAATCCCCTGGTCTTCAGCTTGTCGTAGAACGTTCGGAAGTCATACTTCCCGCTTTCCGGACTGTAGAAGGAGGTGATGAAGTGCCCCTGGAAGGCGTCCGGGAGGAGGGTGCGGAATCCGAGCCCCCTCATGCCGTCCACCAGGGTCCGGTGGTTGGCCCGGTAACGCTCCGTCCGCTTCGCGACGCCGCCTTCCTCGTCCAGTTCCTGCAGCGCCTGATGGAAGGCCCGGACGACGTGGGTCGGCGAGGTGTAGCGCCACTTCCCCTTGTCGTTCTCCATCGTGTTCCACTGATCGTAGAGATCCAGGGAGAGCGAACGGGCCCGGCCCTTGCAGGTCATCATCAGCTCCCGGTCGGCAATGATGAAACCAAACCCGGGGACCCCCTGGATGCACTTGTTCGCGCTGCTGACGATGAAGTCGATGTCGAGCGCCTCGATGTCCATCGGGATGCCGCCGAAGCTGCTCATCGCATCCACGATGAAGATCTTGCCGTGTCTCTTCACGATCTTCCCGATCTCGGCGATGGGGTTCAGCATGCCGGTGGTCGTTTCGGAATGAACGACGGCGACATGGGTGATCGCGCGGTCCGCCTTCAGCGTTGTCTCCAGCTTCTCCAGGTCGGGCGGATCCAGCTCCCCGCTGTCGTTGAAGACCACCGGGATCTTCAGGGTCTTTGCGATCTGCACGATCCGGTCCCCGTAGGCGCCGTTGGGAAGGACCAGCAGCTTGCCGTTTTCGGGAACGGCCGTGCCGATGATCGATTCCACCGAAAAGGTGCCGCTGCCCTGCATGAGGACGCAGGTGTATCGGTCCGTCTTGTCCGTTGCCAGCCGGACCAGCTTGTCCCGCACCTCCTGGACGATCGTTTTGTAATCGTCATCCCAGGTGCACCAGTCCCGGAGCATCGCGGCCTTCACGGTCTTGGTTGTCGATAGAGGGCCCGGCGTCAGTAACAGATAGGGATTATCCGGCAAACTTTTTATCTCCATATCAACCTCCTTGCGCATCGGTGGATTCATTCAAAAGATCCAATGAAATCATTTCCATAGTGATCATATAATCCTATCTATACCTTCCGTAATATAAGTCAAACGAATAATAATCATATAATTGATAACAATCGGTTATTTATAAGACGGGGCGGAATTGCGTTTCAAAAAGCGGCAGGTCCGGTCGGAAGGGCGAGAGAGGCGGCGGATAGCGCGAAAACAGTACCGATCAGATGACTTCGGCAAACAGGTCATAATCGTCGGCGGCGGTAATCCGGCAGGCGACGATCTGTCCCACCTCCGGATCCCCTCCCCGAAGATGGGTCGCCCCGTCGATTTCGGGGGCCTGGCGGCGACACCTTCCGATGCGGGTGAACCCGTCCAGTTCGCCTGGCCCCTCGACGAGGATCTCCTGTCGCGTGCCGATCAGCGCGCTGTTGATCTCCCGGGAGATCAACGCCTGTTCCTCCATCACGAGGCCGCGGCGCCGTTCCTTTTCCCTTTCGGAGATCCGCGAAGGCAGGGCCGCGGCCTCCGTCCCCTCCTCCCGGGAGTAGGGAAAGACCCCGAGATGGTCAAAGCGGGTCTCCCGGACGAAAGAGAGGAGCTTCCCGAACCGGCGGGGGGTCTCCCCCGGAAAGCCGACGATCAGCGAGGTCCGCAGGGCGACATCGGGAATGACCTCACGGGCGTGCGCGATGACCTTGCGGATCAGCGCGTTGTCCCCCCGCCGGTGCATCGCGGTGAGGATCGCATCATCGCTGTGCTGGATGGGGATATCCAGGTAGCGGCAGACCTTCTCTTCCTCGGCAATCGTCCGGAGGAGCTCCTCCGTCAGACGGGCGGGGTAGGTGTAGAGGAGGCGGATCCAGGAAAGCCCGTCGACGGCGGCCAGCTCCCGGAGGAGCCGGCTCAGGGTCGGTTTGCCCTTCCGGTCGAGGCCGTAGGCCGTCGTATCCTGGGCGGTGACGATCAGTTCGCGGACCCCCCTTGCGGCCAGATCTTCCGCCTCGCTGAGGATGTCGTCGATGGTTCGGCTCCGGGCCTTGCCTCGGATGGAGGGGATCACGCAGTAGGAGCAGCGGTTGGAACAGCCATCGGCGATCTTGATGTAGGCGCTGTGAGCCGTGGATGAGATCAGCCGTCTGTGGCCGGCGTTCATCAGGAAGGTCGGCCGGCCGATGACGGAGCGTCTCCGTCGGTCGGTTTTGGGGAGAGTCAGCAGTCGGTCCAGATGTCGGCCGATATGGGGCGTCTCGGCCGTGCCTAAGAAGAGATCGACCTCCGGCAGCGCCTCTTCCAGTTCCTTCCCGTAGCGCTGCGGGAGACAGCCGGTGACGACCAGGTGCGAGCAGGGGCCCTTTCTCCCCGCCTTCCAGGCAGCCGCCCGGAGGATCTCTGCGATCGCCTCCTCCCGGGCGGGGAGGATAAAGGCGCAGGTGTTGATCAGGATGACGGAGGCCTCCTCCGGCCGGTCCGTCAGCAGATAGCCTGATTCGGCAAGGATGCCCCCCATGACCTCGGAATCGACCTGATTTTTGGGACAGCCGAGGCTGATGATGTGGACATTTTTTACAACCATGTGGAGGATATTCTTTCTGCCCATGAAGCCCGGGCAGTCGCCGAGGCGAGGCTTTTTATATCAATGCGGGATCTTCCGCGCAAGAACCTTCCTCGGTTTGGCGCCGTCCGCGGGGCCGACAACGCCCTCCGCCTCCATCCGTTCGATGATCCGGGCCGCCCGGTTGTAGCCGATCTTCATGTACCGCTGCACGAGCGAGATCGACGCCTGTCCCAGATCGGTCACGAGCTCGACCGCCTCGTCGTATTTCTCGTCAAAATCCCCGTCCGGTTTTCCCCCCTCGATTGCCCCGGGTCCGAACTCCGCGATCGACTCATCGTAGGCGGGTTTCCCCTGCTTTTTCACGAAATCGACGATCCGTTCGATCTCCCGATCCGAGACGTACGGGCCGTGGATCCGTGTCAGCCGGGAGCTGCCGGGGGGGATGAAGAGCATGTCCCCGTCCCCGAGGAGCTTGTCCGCGCCGAGCTGGTCGAGGATGGTCCGCGAGTCCACCTTGGAGGAGACCTTGAACGAGATCCGGGTGGGGAAGTTTGCCTTGATGATCCCCGTAATCACGTCCACGGATGGGCGCTGGGTCGCCAGGATCAGGTGGATCCCGGCGGCCCTTGCCATCTGGGCGAGGCGGGTCAGCGATTCCTCCACATTCCGCTGGGCGACCATCATCAGATCCGCGAGCTCGTCGATGATGACGACGATGTAGGGGAGTCGTTCGGGAAGCGGTTCGTTCTTCCGGAATGCCTTTTCCGCCGCCTTTCTAACTGGGCTCCCACCCGGAACGGCCTCCATCGGTTCTTCCGCCTCTTCCCAGCCGACCCTTCCGGTTTCGGGGGGGGGCGGGGGGGCCGGTGCAGGCGCCTTTCCGGCGCGCAACTGGTTGTACGCCTCGATGCTCTTCACCCCCATTTCACAGATGATCCGGTAGCGGCGCTCCATCTCCTCGACAGCCCAGCGGAGGACAAGGGAGGCCTTCTTCGGATCGACGACAACCGGATGGAGGAGGTGGGGTATCCCTTCATAGCCCGACAGTTCCAGCCGCTTGGGGTCGATCATGATGAATTTGACCTCGTCCGGCGGCGCCTTGAAGAGGATGCTGCAGATCATCGCGTTCAGGGAGACGCTCTTGCCGGAGCCGGTCGTCCCGGCGATCAGCAGGTGGGGCATGCGGATCAGGTCGGTGATCACGGGGGCGCCCACGATGTCTTCGCCGAGGGCGATGGGGAGGCGATAGGACGATTCCCGGAAGGCGGCATGGTCGAGAACGTCCCGCAGGCTGACCGGCTCCCGTTCCTGGTTGGGGATCTCGATGCCGATCGCCCCTCTGCCCGGGATGGGGGCGATGATCCGGATGCTCGGGGCGCGCAGCGCCAGAGCCAGGTCATCGGAGAGATTCGTGATCTTGTTGATCTTGACGCCCGGGGCGGGTTCGAGCTCATACATGGTGATCACCGGGCCGGGTTTTACCTCCACCACCTTCCCGTCGACGCCGAAGTCGGAGAGCTTTTTCTCGAGGATGCGGGAGTTGGCGATCAAGGTTTCCCGTTTGATCCTCGTATCCTTCCTCTCCACATGGTCAAGGAGGGTCAGCGGCGGCAGCTTGAACTTGCCGTTCAACCGGCTTGCAAAATCGAAATGGGTCTGCTCCGCCTTTGCCAACTTTTCCTTGAGGGTTTGCCGCTTCGTCTCCTTGATGATCGGGGCGGTCGCCGCAGCAGGTCTGCCGGCGGTGGGCGCTTCGCGTTTCCTTCCGAACCTCTCCCGGCAGCGGTCAAGCAAGTATCCGGCCGTTCGTGCGGTTGCCCCGGCGGCGGCGGCCGATTTTCCGGCAAAGGAGACAACGGAAAAATCGAACAGGATCATCAGCGCGACAATCAAAATCAGGCCGAGCACGATCAGGGACCCGGCCAGACGCAGGTAGGCGTTGAGAAATCTCGCCGTGACCGTTCCCAGCAACCCGCCTGCTTGCAGCGGAATGCCGTAGATCTCGATATCCCCGATCAGCAGCGCAATCATCCCGGAGGCGGCAAAGACCAAGCCGGTCGTCCCTGCCGCAGCAGCGGCGCCGATTCGGAATTGGGGGTCGCGGAAATACCGGAGGGCGGCGACCAGCAGCAGGACCGGCAGCCAGATGATGCCCACCCCCATGAACCAGATCAGCGTGTCGGCGGTAAACGAACCGACGGAGCCGGTCAGGTTATGGATGGAAACGCTCTCCGGACCGTAATAATGCCTCAGGGAGGGGTCGAGGGGATGGTAGGAGAGAAGGGCGAGCAGCAGAAAAACGGCGAGGGCCAGGCAACTCAACCCGGCGATTTCCGCGGCCCGTTTCTGGGAAGGCGATTTCTCATTCATTTTTCACACGAACGGTTCTTGGTCTTGTTATCCCATCCCCCGGATGATCAGGGTGGCGGCGCCGACAAACCAGCAGTAGTATGCAAAAAGGCTGAGGCCTGTTTTATTGATGATCGCAAAGAGGAGTTTCAGGGAGAGAAGCCCCGTTACTGCGGCCGCGAGGAAGCCGGCGCCCAGGGCGGGCAGGTCGCTCGCGGGAAGCCGCAGCAGGTCGGCCGATTTCAGGATGACGGCGCCGCTGATCGCCGGAATGGAGAGCAGAAAGGAAAACGTTGCCGACGTCTTCCGCTCCAGTCCCCGGAAGATCCCGAAGGTGATCGTGGAACCCGAACGGGAGATCCCCGGGATGAGGGCGACGGCCTGAACGAGGCCGAGGACGATCCCGTCCGTCAGGTTCATCTCCCCCTTC
The DNA here is from genome assembly GCA_919902745.1 of Syntrophaceae bacterium. Classification (GTDB taxonomy): domain Bacteria; phylum Desulfobacterota; class Syntrophia; order Syntrophales; family UBA5619; genus UBA5619. The sequence goes on from CAKKRN010000175.1 coordinate 6,586, forward strand.
CGTCTTTGGTTCGTTTTCACCCGGTCCGAAAGGAAGAGCAGGATCCCCGTGATGAAAAGCATGCAGGCCGTCGTTTCCACCGATTCGAAAAGGCGCTCGATCCGGTCCTTGAACAGGATGCCGATCACACCCGTCAGGAACGTGGCGATCGCGAGCAACAAGACCATCCTGCGGTTGGCGGCTTTCTCGCCGGTATCGGCCCCCGGCGCGTTTTCCGCCTGCCCTTTGCCGGGCAACAGCGAGACAAGGAGTTCCCCGATCTCCCGTCTCAGGAAGAAGACGACGGCCAGCAGCGTTCCGAGGTGGAGGAGCACGTCAAAGGCGACATCCGGCTGCCGGAATCCCGGGATCAGCGCGGGGACGATGACCAGATGGGCTGAACTGCTGACCGGCAGCGGTTCCGTAAGCCCCTGAACGATACCCAGAATGACGGCTTCCATCAGGGTCATTGGGTCTCCTTTCCACGGCCTGTTGAGGGAGGCGTCCCGTCGGGGGCTCTGCCGTTGTCAACGTTACGGATAATGGTGCCGCGGACCCGCTCAATGAGCTCGCCCCTCGTTTCAATCGTGTATCCGGAGACATCCACCGGCCGGTCGATGATCATCGTGATTCGTCCCGGTTTCACCTTCAGGGTCCGCTTCGGCATGATCTCGTGGGCGCCGATGATTGAAATGGGCACGATGGGGACCCCCGCCTGGATGGCGAGGTGGAACAGGCCCTGTTTGAACGGCCTGACCGTCCCGTCCTTGCTGCGGGTCCCTTCCGGGAAGGTGACCACCGATTTTCCCTCCCGGATCTTCTGCGCTGCCTCCTCCAGGCTTTTCATCGCCTTCTCGTGATTCTGCCGGTCGATTTCGATGTATCCGGCACTTTTCATGGCCTTGCCGAAGATCGGGATCTTGAAGAGTTCCTTCTTGACGATCCAGCGGAACTGTCCGGGGATGTGGGCCAGGACGATCAGGATGTCGAAATCGCTCTGGTGGTTGGCCATGAAGATCTGCGGCCGGTTCATCAGCACGTTTTCGCGGCCGATCACATTCACCTGGATGCCGGTGAGCCCGAGAAGCATCTTCGCCCACAGGCTGGCGATCTTGTGCGCCTTGTTCTCACCGGGGGAGATGAGCGGGAAGAGATAAGCGCACGTCGACATGAAGGCGGTGACGGCGACGGCAAGCATGACCAGCAGTGCGGAACGAACCATGATCGGCTCCTGTCCTGGCGGATGGATGTCCCGGGGTGAACCCCCGATGACGCTGTTGTTTCTACTCGAATATCCCCCCGAAGTCAATAAGGAATGTTTTGCCTGTCGGCGGACGGTTCGGAGAAAATGATTGACAAACGCCGCCCGTAAGAATAGATAAGCGGCCATGAAATATGACCTTTTCTCACCGGATCGGATGGCGGGATCTCTATGAAGCGGATCATGAGCAACAGGCGGGCGTTTGCGATCATTGAAAACTTTCCCCGGTCCAGGGTCCTGGTTGTCGGGGATATCATGGCGGACCACTTTATCTGGGGGAAGGTCTCCCGGATATCCCCCGAGGCGCCCGTTCCCGTGGTCGAGGTGAAGAAGGATTACTTCATGCTGGGCGGCTCAGCCAATGTGCAAAACAACATCTTTGCGATGGGGGGCCGGGTTCATCTGGCCGGGGTGGTCGGCTCCGACGAAACGGGAAGACGGCTGCAGACCGAGTTCCGCAGCCGGGGCGTGGATACGGAGGGCATCGTTGTCGAGACGGGGCGTCCCACAACGCTCAAGACGAGGATCGTGGCGCACGGCCAGCAGGTGGTCCGGTTCGACCGGGAGGAGCGCAAACCGATCCAGGCGAAAAGCATCCGGAAGATCCTCTCCTACATCGAATCGTTGCGGGATGATCTGGGCGCTCTCGTGATCTCGGATTACAGCAAGGGGGTGGTGACCCGTCCCCTTCTCGAGGGGATCCGGAAGGTGATCGCCGGCCGTCCGATCTTCACCTGCGTGGATCCGAAGCAGCGGGATTTTTCCGTGTATCAGGGTTTCGACATCATCACCCCCAACCATTACGAGGCCGGTCACGCGGCGGGGGAAGAGATGCAAAACGGCCAAGATCATATCCGTGTCGGCATGAAGCTGCTTCAGCAGTACGATTTCAGGGCCCTGCTGATGACCCGGGGGGAAGAGGGGATGAGCCTCTTCGAGAAGGACGGCCGGATAAGACACACGGTGTTTCCGACGCAAGCCCGGGAGGTTTTTGATGTGACCGGCGCCGGGGATACGGTCATCGGCGTTCTGGCCCTTTCCCTGGCGGCGGGGGCCTCTTTCCGTGAGGCGGCGTATCTGGCCAACCATGCCGCAGGGATCGTGGTGGGAAAGGCGGGTACGGCGACCGTGACCCGGGAGGAGCTGAGAGGGGCCCTATGAGTGATCCGCAGCCGCCGGATGCCGTCAAACTGATGGCCAGCCTCTTTTCCGGGGATGATCGACTGCTCGGCGACGCGGTTCGGATCCTGTCGGAAAGATATGGAAGGGCGGATTTCATCAGCGCCCCGGCGCCTTTTGCCTATACCGGCTATTACGCGAAGGAATTCGGAGGTTCCCTGATCCGCCGTTTTGTCGCCTTTGAGCGGCTCATCCGGCCGGAGTCGCTGCCGGACGTCAAGGTCTGGACGAACGCTCTGGAGAAGAGGTTGTCGGCGGAGGGGCAAAGACGGGTGAACATCGATCCCGGCTATCTGGCCATGGCCCATCTGATCCTGGCCACCGGAAAGGGGTATGCCCATCGGCCCTATCTCCGGGATGGGATCTACGCCGATCTGACCCTGATCTACCGGGACAAATCGTTTCATTCCCTTCCCTGGACCTATCCGGATTACGCCGGCGGGGAGGTGATCGGCATGTTGACCCGTATCCGGGGAAAGTATCGGATGCAGCTCAAGGGGAACACGGCGGGGGAGGCTTCCGTTTCCGATTCCGATGGGGAATTTTTTGATGAGGAATTTTGATGATTAAGAGTATGACCGGTTATGGCAAGGCGGAGGCCGTCCTTTCGGACAGGAAGTTCATGATCGAGATGAAGTCCGTCAACCACCGCTTTCTGGAGATCTCGCTGCGCCTGCCGGGGATGCTTCTTCCGCTGGAGGGCGAGATCAAGAGGAGGATTGGGGAGCAGTTCTCCCGTGGGCGGATCGAGGCGACCCTCCGGATGGAGAGCGACGAGGGCGCGGAGACCGCCGGTCGTTTGACGCTGAACCTGCCGCTGGTCCGCAATTACCATGCCCTCCTCGGCCAGATGAAGGAGGAACTCCGTCTCGGGGGCAGGATCACCTTAGAGATGATGGCCGGCTTCAGGGACGCCTTCGTTCCCGCGGAGACGAGTCAGGACCCGGCGGCCCTGTGGGAAGGGCTTTCAAAGATCCTCGCGGAGACGATCCGGACGCTGACGGAGATGAGAGAAAAGGAGGGGGAAAGCCTGGAGCGCGATCTGACGGCGCGTCTGGATCTGATCGCCGGTTTTCTGGAAGGAATCGCCGGGAAGGCGCCGCAGGTGGTTCTGGACTATCAGAAGCGGCTCACCGACCGGGTGCGGGAACTGACGGGCGGCATGGTGATGGACGAGGCGCGCCTGCTTCAGGAAGTGGCGATCATGGCGGAGAAGAGCGATATTACCGAAGAGATCGTCCGTTTTCGCAGCCATATTGATCAGTTCACAGATCTGCTTGCGGGAGCGGACGCCGCCGGAAGGAAGATCGATTTCCTGATCCAGGAGATGGGCCGGGAGATCAATACGATCGGTTCCAAGAGCGGGGATGCGGAGATCTCGCGGAACGTCATCGAGATCAAGAGCGAACTGGCAAAATTGCGGGAGCAGGTGCAGAATATTGAATGAGATGCCGGTCGAACAGTCCCAGGGCTTGCTGATGATCGTGTCTGCCCCTTCCGGTGCGGGGAAGACGTCGATCTGCCGGGAGATCCTGCAGATGTTCCCGAATGTTCGCTTTTCCGTCTCCTGCACCACCCGTTCGCCCCGTCCCGGAGAGACCGACGGAAAGGATTATCACTTTATCTCCACGGAGGAGTTCCGGGAACGGATTGCCCGCGGGGAGTTTGTCGAATGGGTGGAGAATTACGGTCAACTCTACGGGACGTCGAAAAAGACAATGAACGCCTTTCTCAAACAGGGATACGACCTGATCCTGGATGTCGAGCCGCGCGGCGCGAAAGCGATTCGGGAACAGTGTCCGCAGGGGGTCTTGATTTTCATTCTGCCCCCTTCGCTTTCCGAGCTGAAGTCCCGGCTGTCGAAAAGAGGGGAAAACGGCGCCGTCATGGAACACCGTCTCCAGAGTTCTCTGGATGAAATCCGGGAGGCGCTGTGGTATGATTATATTATTTTCAACGATAGACTGGAAGAGGCCGTCGATCGGTTTCGGGCTGTATATATCGCCGAAAGATCCCGTCGGGATCGTTTTACGGAAAGAATAGAGGCATTTTTCAAAGACGAATCAC
>CAKKRN010000176.1 GCA_919902745.1 Syntrophaceae bacterium
ACCGCTGACCGGCTCTTCATCCAGAGCCTGCACGCCAAGGGACTGGGCTGGATGCCCAAATGACCGCTCGGTTTTGAGCGGGAATGCCCGGGAAAGGAGAAATAAAAAAATGATTGAGTATCCAAAATACAAAAAAGTGCTCTTCTGTACCGATTTCTCTGAAAATTCGGATTGTGCTTTCGATTATGCCTTTGGCGTTGCCAAGAGAGACGGGGGCGTTCTCTATATCCTGCACGTGATACCGAGCATCCCCAATCAGTACTATGCGGCGCTGTACTCCAACAAGGAGAATTTTAACAAGATAAAGGCAGCCATTCAGGAAGATCTGGCTCAGAAATACAACGATCAATATCTGAGCCAGATCAAGGATAAGACCAAAGTCAAAATCGTCACCAAATCCGGTCGCGAAGATGAGGAAATCCTTAAGTTTGCCCGGAAGGAAAATATTGATATTATCGTGATGAGCACGCACGGGAGAACGGGAATAAAACATGTCTTTTTAGGAAGCGTCGCCGAAAAAACCATCCGACACAGTCCGATCCCGGTCTTTGTCATCCCCTGCAAAGAAGGGCCGGGCCGCGCCTAATCCTGGTGAGAGAAACCGCACCTATCATTTTGCGGTCAATATTCCCTTGACATAAAGGTCCGTTCTGCTTATATGTTCCCCTCCAAAAGCTATGTCTTATCCAGGTGATCGAGGCCTATCTCGGGGGGTGAGGGGGTCATTGAGCATGGAATTCACCCATGATGATTGCATCAAATTGATGCCGGAATGGAACGGGCTGGATCTGGACATCGGGGAGCTGAAAGGCGGGATCACGAATGCGCTGTACCGGGTCCAGGCTGGCGATGGAAGGGACTGCGTATTCAGGTTTTACGGCAAGAAGACCGAGCTCTTTATTGACCGCAACGTGGAAATGGAAAATCTTCGACGGCTTGCGCCGCTGGGAATCACCCCCAAGGTGATCAAGTACCTTCCCGCGCAGGGCGTCACCGTGGTCGAGTTTATCCCCGGATACGTCCTGAAGAACCAGGATTTTCGGGAAGAGGATCTTTGGGGAAAAATCATCTCTGCCGTCCGAATGGTTCACCAAAGCGGGATCGGGCTGCCCCGTCTCTTCAATCCCCTCATCGAGGTAAAGCGCCTACACAAGATCCTGGCGGACATCCATCCCAACTACCCGGAGTTCAATATTCCGGAAACAATTAAGATCCTTGAAAAAATCAGTGATGTTGCCGACGTCTCTCCTTCTCAGTACGTCCCCTGCCACAACGACCTCCTCGCGGATAACTTTATCCTGACCGAAGACGGAGAGCGATTCAAGGCTCCCATCTTCCTGATCGACTGGGAATACGGCGGGATGGCTCCCGCCTATTATGACCTGGCCGACCTGTTCCAGGAAATCCTGCTCCCCGCGGAGGTGGAAAGGGGACTGCTGGCCGTCTATTGGCAAGACGGCTGTACGGATCATCATCAGTATATGACCGATCTCTTTAAGCCTTTCCCGGATATCTATTGGTTTCTCTGGAGTCTGATTCAGCGGAACGT
>CAKKRN010000177.1 GCA_919902745.1 Syntrophaceae bacterium
CAAGGCCCCCGAAATCCTGAGCCGTGAGGCGTACTATCTGGTACGTTGAACGGCGGAGGATGAGGGAAACGCAGCAGACGGACGTTTTTCAACAGCCTGCTAATGCGCTGAAAACGACCCGCTTGACCGCTCACGTCACTCGGAGATGCGGTTCCGGCCGCCGCTCTTGGCACGGGAGAGAGCCCGATCCGCCTCGGCAAGCAGGTCTTTCCCCGTCTGTCCCTCTTTCAGCTCCGCCAGGCCGATGGAAATCGTCGGGTGAGGAATGGAACTCCCGTTCGGCGTAACGGGTATCGCATCCATGACCCCCCGGTGGAGACGCCCGCCGATCTTCATCGCCGTCCCGATCGCCACGTCGGGCAGAATGACCACAAACTCATCGCCGCCGTAGCGGGCGACGATCTCGGTCGGACGCAGGTGATCCGAGAGCGTATGCGCCATCGAATAGAGCACGTGCTCCCCATAGGCGCGTCCGTAACGGTCATTGAAACTCTTGAAGTTATCGATGTCGATGATAATCAGGGAAAGGGGCAGGCCGCCCGTGATCGATCGCTGAACCTGCCGTTCGAGGACCATGTCCATCCAATAGCGATTGTGCAGACCGGTGAGGGCATCGACCGTACCGTAATGCCGGCCATCCTCTTCCATCTCGCTGCTTTCGGAGATCGCGGCATCGGCGTGTCGGAGGCGCGTGGAAAGACCGATCAGCAGATTGCAGGCGGCGGCGTGGGAAGAGTGAACCAGGGACCAGAGGAGCTCCTCATCCATGGCGAGCAGCCGGACCGGTTCCGCAGCCACGACGAAGGCCGATGTCGGCTGATGGTCGATCACCGACATTTCTCCGACGCTATCGCCGGGACCGAGGGTCGCTGTTGGTTCGCTCTGGAGCGAATTGAGATGGACGCGGACATGGCCTTCGAGCAGGAAGTAAACGGTCCTGTTCTGCTGTCCCGCGGTGATGAGAATCTCCCCCGCGGTCAGAGACCGAAAGGTACAGGCATCGAGAATTCCCTTGATCGATTCGAGGTCAACAAACTGGAAAAGCTTTATCTTATTCAGTTCTTCTCTGCTGAACGTCTCCATCATCCCCCTCCTCTTGTCCCGA
>CAKKRN010000178.1 GCA_919902745.1 Syntrophaceae bacterium
TTCTGGCTCCGGGAAAAACGCGAATGACGGTAAAAAGGCTTTATCGGCATTAGTTTGCAAAATTGGAGGCGTCGGGGACATGTTCCGGAAGCCCGGAGGGATCGGAACGTGTCCCCGGAACAAGAAGGATGAAGCTTGAACGCAGCATCCGGGCTTTTTACGAAGCCGTCAAAATTGGAATCAGGGGTGTCAAATATGGAAAAGATCAGACTGGGGCGGACGGGGTTGATGGTCAGCCGAAGCGGCTTCGGCGCCATCCCCATCCAGCGGCTCGACAAGAACGATGCAGGCCGGTTCAACACGCTCGTCCCGATATGGGGGATTCAGTTCGAGCGGGAACTTGACGAATTCATCGCGCTGGAAAAAAATCCGCCTCCGCTCGACGACGCGATGCGGCGGGTCATCGCAACGGATCGGGCGGAACTCGCCGGCGACTTCTGCAGGGGATGCGGCTACTGCCTCCCCTGTCCCGCCGGAATACCCATCTCCCAGGCGGCGCGGATGTTTCTCCTTCTCCGGCGTACGCTGGTGTCCCGTTTCCTCACGGATGAATGGAAGCGGGACATGGCGAAGATCCGGGAGTGCCAGGAGTGCGGCCACTGCCGCGAGCAGTGCCCCTACGAGCTGGACACGCCGGCCCTGTTGAAGATGATGCTCGCGGATTACGAGGAGTTTCTGGAGAAGCTGCCGCAGAGCTGAGGATTATGCATGTCGACGCCGCCCTGAAGCGGCGTATTTCGTCTCGAGCGGTCCCCCGAACGAGAATCCGCGGAAAAGGAGATTTCGAACATGAATAACCGGCGGCGGGTCATTCGACACGAATCTTTCCCTTCGGCGCCGCGGTGACCTCGCCGACGATCGCCGCCTCGGCGATTCCCGCCGCGCGCATCCGCCCGAGCAGGTCCGCCGCGGCCGCTTCCGGCAGCGCGATGAGGAGTCCGCCCGCCGTCTGCGGATCAAAGAGAATGTCCACAAGCCAGTCGGGGCAATCCGGACCGATCTCGATCTGGTTCTCCCGGAATTTCCGGTTCCGGATCAGGCCGCCGGGTACGACCCCCTCCTCAACGAGCGGCCGGATCCCTGGAAAGATCGGAACGGCTGCGGCCCGGATCCGGATGCCGGTCTCGCTCCCCTCGATCATCTCCAGCGCGTGGCCGAGGAAGCCGAAACCGGTGACATCGGTGCAGGCGTGGATATCGGATCTCTCCGCCATCAGCTCCGCCGCTTCCCTGTTCAGCGTCGTCATGCAGACAACGGCCCTCTCCACCAGCGCCGGATCGGCCACGCCGCCCTTTACGGCGGTGCTGACGATGCCCGTACCGAGGGCCTTGGTCAGGATGAGTCGATCCCCGGGCCGCGCCCCCCGGTTGAACAGAACTTTGTCGGGGTGGATGACGCCGGTCACTGAGAGGCCGTACTTCGGCTCGTCGTCCTCGACGCTGTGCCCGCCGATCAGAAGGACGCCCGCCTCCCGCATCTGGTCAAGGCCGCCGCGGAGGATGTCGCGGAGGATGCCGATGTCCATCTTCCGAGTGGGAAAGCAGACGATGTTCAGCGCGGTGAGCGGCCGGCCGCCCATCGCATAGATATCGCTGAGCGCGTTTGTCACGGCGATCCGACCGAAGGTGTAGGGATCATCCACGATCGGGGTGAAGAAATCGACCGTCTGGATGATCGCCAGGTCGTCACGGAGACGATAGACCCCGGCGTCTTCGGCGTGCTCCATGCCGACGATCAGGTTCGGATCGGTGATGAGCGGCAGATCCTTCAGCGCCTCCTGCAGGTCACCCGGACCTATCTTGCAGGCTCACCCGGCCCCGTGGACCGTCTCCGTCAGACGCACCCGCGCCTCTTCGTCCATGCCTGATCTCCTCCTTATGTACCTTACCCCCAGCCTGGGGGTTTCCGGCGCGAAATCTAACAGATATCGTATCGGAATGCCAGCACTTTCAGAAAGAGCCTGAACGAACCGAATAGATGCCCGGACTTTTTTGCGTAGTCGATGAAAATGTGGTATGCAGCGCATGACCGGTTTCCGGAACCCATTTTGCAGCAGACCAGAGGAGATCCACATGTCAGAGCAGTTACGGTACTACAGCACGAACCGCCATCTGGATGGCGTCCCCGGCATCACCCCCTTCCGGGAAACGGTCTCCTTCCGGGAGGCCCTGCTGATGGGACAGGCCCCCGACGAGGGGCTCTTCATGCCGGAGCGGATTCCGATACTGCCCTTAGAGGCCTTCCGGGCCCTCAAAGGGGCGCCCTACACGGAAGCCGCGATGCTCGTGGCGCAGGCCTTCCTCGCCGGCGAGATCGCTGAACAGACGCTCCGGCGGATCGTCGATGACGCTTACAACTACGCGGTGCTGCTGGAGAACGTTTTCGCACGCAAATACATCCTGCGGCTCGATCAGGGGCCGACGGCCTCCTTCAAGGATTTCGCCGCCCGCATGATGGCGCGTCTGATGAGCGCCTTCAGCGATCCGGGGAAAAGGCTGAACGTCCTGGTCGCCACGTCCGGAGATACCGGAAGCGCCGTGGGAGAGGCCTTCAAGGGGGTGGTGGGAATCGACGTGACGATCCTCTACCCGCGGGGCGAGGTGAGCGGCCGGCAGAAGAGGCAGCTCGATACCATCGGCGGTAACGTCCGGGCCGTTTCGGTGGACGGGAAGTTCGACGACTGCCAAGACCTCGTCAAGCAGGCTTTCTCCGACCCGGCCTTCGACGACTTCAACCTGACCTCGGCCAACTCGATCAACTTCGGCCGGATCCTTCCGCAGATCGTCTACTATGTCTGGGCTTGGGCGCAGCTCTCGCGCGACGGCGAGCCGGCCGTCTTCTCGGTGCCGTCGGGCAACTTCGGCGACGCCCTCGGTTGCGAGTACGCCCGGCGGATGGGCCTCCCCGTGTTGAAGCTCGTCATGCCGACGAACGAAAACGACGAATTTCCCCGCTTCCTGGAGACCGGCATCTATGAGAAGGTTTCGCCGTCGCGCGCCTGTCTCTCGAACGCGATGAATGTGGGCCACCCGAGCAACCTCGCCCGCTTCTTCGACCTCTATGGCGGCACCGTTGACCGTACCGGCGTTGTCCACCGCGCCACGGACCTGGACGAGATGAGAAAACAGATCTATTCCGTGAGCATCTCCGACCGGGAAACGAAAAAGACGATCAAGCGGATTTACGACCAGTACCGGGTGCTTCTCGAACCGCACGGCGCCGTGGGCTGGCGGGGACTTGAGGTCTATCTCGAACTGTTCGGCGACGTTCCCCTCTGCGTCAGCCTGGAAACAGCCCATCCCGCGAAGTTCCCCGACGAGATCCGGGAGCTTTTGGGGATCAACCCCGATCTCCCGCAGAGCATGAAAGATATCGACGAGCGGTCGGGAGAGCCGGTCCTCCTCTCTAACGACTACGGCGAATTCCGAAAATACCTCCAGCAGAACCTGCGCTTAACAGACTGAAGGGCAGCACCCGCATTGGCGGATCACCATTTGCTGTAGGGATGTTTGATCAGGTTGGAGTTGAAGTAGCGGGGGTCGGCGGTCACCTCCTCGCCCGCCCACTCCGGTTTCCGGAAGGTCTGCCCCTCGCTTTTGAGATCCACCTCGGCCACAATCAGCCCGGTGTTGTCGCCGAAGAACTCGTCGATCTCCCAGGTGAGCCCTTCCAGCGGAACCTTGTACCGTTTCTTCTCGATGATCGGTTTCTCGGCCAGGGCATCAAGCATCGCGTCGCAGTCGGCAACGGGAATCTCGTACTCGTACTCGGCGCGGGTCGCCCCCACGGTAAGCCCCTTGATGGTCAGAAATGCCCTGTCGTCGATCGTCCGGATACGGACGGTTCTTTCCTTGGCGCTGTTGAGGTATCCCTGCCGGTAGGCCGTCCCCGTGGCCAGCGACCTCCAGACATCTCCTCTGACAAGAAATTTTCTTTCGATTTCCTTCCCCATGATCAATCTCCTGTTCGATTTTTTGGAAAACACCTTGATCCCCTTTCTCTTGACACACGAGGGTCTAATCTTTATACTCCGCCGCTAACGAAAGCAAGTCCCCGTCAATCGGGGAAGAGATACCTGTTCAATCTCCTTCAGGAAAGGCTGAACCATGATCGAATTGCGAAAGAACCAGGGCATGCTTCTTGTGAACGGCAAGGAGACCATCCATTATGCAGAAGGAATGACCCCGGCCGATGTGCGGAGGATCGTCCCTTCCTTTCGGGGAACGGAACGGATGCTCAGGAAGGAAGAGGCCCGGAGGGCAACGATGACCTTCGGCATCCTCTCCGCGCATCAGCGGGGACCGGAGAGCGAAGGTCTGAAGATCCGTTTCGACGCCCTGGCCTCCCACGACATCACCTATGTCGGCATCGTTCAGACGGCCCGGGCCGGCGGGTTGAAGAACTTCCCCGTTCCCTACGCGCTGACCAACTGCCACAACAGCCTCTGCGCGGTCGGCGGCACCATCAACGAGGATGATCACCTCTTCGGCCTCTCGGCGGCGCAGAAGTACGGCGGGATCTATGTCCCGGCCCACCAGGCGGTTATCCACCAGTACGTGCGGGAACGGATGGCCGGCTGTGGAAAGATGATCATGGGTTCGGACAGCCACACCCGCTACGGCGCGCTGGGCGCCATGGGGATCGGCGAGGGCGGTCCGGAGCTGGTGAAACAGGTTCTCGGCCGGACCTACGACACGGTCTGGCCGGATGTGGTCGCCGTCTTTTTGGAAGGGAAGCCCCGTGACGGCGTGGGACCGCAGGATGTGGCGCTCGCGATCATCCGGGCCGTCTTCAAGAACGGCTTCGTGCAAAACAAGGTCATGGAATTCGTCGGTCCGGGGATCGGGAATCTTTCCGTCGATTTCCGCAACGGCATCGACGTGATGACCACGGAGACGACCTGCCTTTCCACGATCTGGCGCACCGATGAAAAAGTGGCGGATTACTACCGCACGCATGGCCGGGAAGAAGAATACCGGAAACTCGAACCGGGGAGCGTGGCCTATTACGACGGCCTGATCCGGGTAGACCTCTCCCGGGTGGAGCCGATGATCGCCCTCCCCTTTCACCCGAGCAATGCCTTCGCCATCCGCGAGTTGAAGACGGACCTGATGGACATCCTCCGGGAAACGGAAAAGGAGGCCCTGAAGCAGATCGACAACCCCGGCCTGAAATATTGTCTCACGGACAAGGTCGTCGAAGGAAAACTGAAAGTGGACCAGGGGGTCATCGCCGGTTGCGCGGGAGGAACCTTTGAGAACATCGTTTACGCCGCGGCCCTCTTGAAGGGCCATTCCATCGGTAATGAGGAATTCTCGCTGAGCGTTTATCCGGCGAGCCAGCCGATCCTGATCGAGCTGACGCGCAAAGGGATGTTAGAATCCCTTCTGGAAAGCGGGGCCACCATGCGGACGGCCTTCTGCGGCCCCTGTTTCGGCGCGGGGGATGTGCCGCCGAACCAGGGGCTCAGCATTCGCCATACGACGCGCAACTTCCCAAATCGCGAGGGCTCCCGCCCCCAGGACGGCCAGATCGCCTCCGTCGCACTGATGGACGCCCGCTCCATCGCGGCAACCGCGCTGAACCAGGGCTTTCTGACCGGCGCAGACGAGATCTCTTTTCATCCCCGCCGCGCGCGATACCATTTTTCGGCAGACGTCTACGAAAACCGGGTCTATCAGGGCTACGGAAAAGCGAAACCCGATATCCCCCTGCGCTTCGGGCCGAACATCGTGGATTGGCCCGCCATGTCCGCGCTGCCGGATCATCTCTGCCTGATCGTTGCATCCGTGATTACGGATCCGGTAACCACGACGGACGAGCTGATCCCCTCGGGGGAAACCTCCTCCTACCGGTCCAACCCGATGAAATTGGCCTCCTTCACGCTGTCCCGGAAGGATCCGCAGTATGTGAGGCGCGCCGGTGAAGCCAACGCGCTGGAAAAAATGAGGCTCGCATTCCTGAAAGACGGCAAGACGGATGTCCGGCTGCTTACGGCCGTCAAACCCTGGGCGGCCGCGTTCGCCCCCGGCATCTCTATCGAGAAGTTCCTCCGGACAACGGGCCTCGGCAGCCTCGTCTTCGCGCGGAAGCCGGGGGACGGTTCGGCGCGGGAGCAGGCGGCCTCCTGTCAGAAGGTTTTGGGGGGCTGGGTCAATATTGCAAACGCGTACGCCACCAAGCGGTATCGGAGCAACCTCATCAACTGGGGAATGCTGCCGTTCACCACGGCGGAGAAGGGCGAAGAAAAGCTGGCGGTTCAGGATGCGGTGTTCTTTCCTTCTCTCCGCAAGGCGGTCCGGAACGGGGCTGAAATCATCGAAGCGCTGATTCTGAAGGGGGACGGCCGGATCACCCCGCTGGCCCTGGAGCTCAGGAACCTGCCCCAGGCGGATCGGGAAATCCTGCTGGCCGGCAGCCTGATCAATTTTTACGCCTTGCCCTGACCGGGTTTGAAATTATGGTATGTTTAACAAGAGATCGGTAAAACTGCATCATTTTCCCTTGGCCTTTGACACACAACGGAAAACACCGTATACTTCGCCCCACAAAAAAGGATGAATGAGTATGCACTTTACACCGACTGTCGAAAGTCTTCCCTCTGTGGTTCCGTTTGTCGGGCCTGAGACCCAGGAGCGTGCGCGCGGCCGAAAGTTCCGGGCAAGGATTGGTGCCAACGAGAGCGTGTTTGGCCCGTCGCCGCGGGCTGTGGAGGCTATGCAGCATGCCGCAACCGAGGTATGGAAGTACGGCGATCCGGAAAACCACGATCTGAAGCAGGCGCTGGCTGCATTCCATGGAGTGGGCTCACAGAACATTGTCGTGGGAGAGGGCATCGACGGGCTGCTCGGCTACGCCGTTCGTTTGTTCGTCGATCCCGGTGTCACGGTGGCGACCTCGCTCGGCGCTTATCCGACCTTCAACTTCCATGTGACAGGTTATGGCGGTCGCCTCGTCACGGTTCCCTACCGTGATGATCGCGAGGACCCGGCGGCGCTCATCGCCCTTGCGAAGCGCGAGGCGGCACGCTTGGTCTACTTCGCCAATCCGGACAACCCGATGGCTTCATGGTGGGATGCCACCACGGTCCAGTGGCTGATCGACAGTATCCCTGAGGGTTTGGTGCTCTGCCTCGACGAGGCATATTCAGACTTCGCCCCGCCTGGAACCACGCCTGCGATCGATGTCTCCAATCCGCACGTTCTGCACTTCCGGACCTTCTCCAAGGCGCACGGCATGGCTGGCGCGCGGATCGGCTATGCCATAGGCAAGGCCGAGCTGATCAAGAGCTTCGACAAAATCCGCAACCATTTCGGTGTGAACCGCATCGCACAAGTCGGCGCGCTTGCATCGCTGCAGGACACCGCTCATCTCGCCAGTATCGTCGAGAAGGTTGCGGCGGCCCGCGAGCGCATCGCAACGATCGCCCGCGCCAACGGCCTGAAGCCTCTCCCATCGGCTGCGAACTTCGTCGCCATCGATTGCTGCAATGACGGAGCATTTGCCCGGTGCGTGCTCTCCGAGTTGATCGCCCGCGACGTGTTCGTGCGCATGCCTGGTGTCAGCCCACTCGACCGCTGCATCCGCGTGAGTGCGGGATTGCCATCCGATCTCGATGCGTTCGAGGAGGCCTTGCCCCAGGCCCTCAGTGCGGCAGCGGGCCGCTGACCATGAGCATGGGCCAAACAAAGGAGCCGCTAATGCTTGAAGTATTCTCTGATTACATCTGACCCTGGTGCTACTTCAGTACCGGGCGTATTGATCCGGAGGATGCCGACTCCTGGTATTGCCTTGAGGTCTCATACTTCCTCTCTGGCAACCGGACAGCCGCCCTGGAAGCCTTATGGAAACTGCGAAGCCTCGACCCAGAGAGAGCTGACGAACTTTTCAACCTGATCGTGCCACGCTGACGCAGTCGAAGATGACAAAGAAGGACTGGGGATATGTCGTATGGTACTTTACGGGAGGACAGATGGAGGATATCCGTACTTAAAAACCCGTAACGGCTAACCCAAATTCATAAACAGGGGTTTCGATCACCTTGACCGGCTTTCTTTGTCCCCAGATGATCTTCTGCATTTTTTCAACCGTCTCCGGGGCAAAATACTGTTCCCCCGTCTCCCGGCACACCCTGGCTGGCACATGCTCTACGATGTAGAATTTCCCATCCATTTCCAGGGTATACGTCACGTACTGCTCGCTGTATGTTTCCTTGATTGCGCTTCCCATCGTTACTACCTCCTGATCGTATAGTCGATCCATAGGTCTTTATCAGGCTCATAAGCCGTTATGATTTTAACGGCTATGGTTTCATAACGAGCTTCTGTTCCGCCTTCGGAACGTACCACTTGATAAAGTTGTGGCCGATTCCGAGCGGCGCGACCTCCACCCCGCGGAAGCGGGCGTGGACGATCGGGAGCGCATCCGGGACGTAGAGAAACAGGTAGGGCTGCTCCTCGGCAAGGATCTCCTGGATCCGGTCGTAGCAGCGCTTCCGTACGGACTGGTCGAAAGTCTCCCGCCCTTTTTCGATCAGGGCGTCCACCTCCGCATTTTTATACGAGATGAAATTCAGCTCCTCCGGCCCCGTCTTGCTCGAATGCCAGACGTCGTAGAGGTCCGGCTCCATCGGGATCGTCCAGCCCAGGATCGTCGCGTCAAATTTCCGCTTGTTGATGAAATCTTTCACAAACGCCGCCCACTCGACCACCCGGATCTTTACCTTGATCCCCACCTCGGCCAGACGTCGCTGGATGATCTCGGCGCACTTCGCCCGGATCTCGTTCCCCTGGTTCGTAATGATCTCGAAGGTGAAGGGGAGGCCGTCCTTTTCGAGGACGCCGTCGCCGTTTAAGTCTTTCCAACCCGCCTCAGCCAGCAGCGCCGTCGCCTTCGCAGGATCGTAGGGGTAGTCTCGGACATTCGGGTTGTGGGCCCAGGTTCCCGGCTTGTATGGTCCGGTGGCGGGCTTCCCGAGGCCGAGCAGGACTCCGTCGATCATTTCCACCCGATTCACCGCATGGGCGATCGCCTGGCGGACCCGTTTGTCGGTGAAGAGGGGGTTTTTCAAATTGTAGCCCATGTAGGTGTAGGCGAAGGAGAGGTAACGGTACTTGTTGAAATTCTCCCGGAAGAGGTTGCTCTCCGTCTGCCGCGTGTACTGGAGCGGCGTCAACCCCATCCGGTCGATGCCGTTTGCGCGGAGCTCCAGGAACATCGTTGCCGTATCGGGGATGATCCGCAGGATGTAGCCGTCGATATAGGGCCGCCCCTCGAAATAGTCCGGATTGGAGACGAGGACGATCTTCTGACCGGTCACCCACTCCTTGAACTTGTACGGCCCCGTGCCGATCGGGCGCCGACCGAGCGGGGAGGTGGTGATCTCCTTGCCGGCCAGCAGATGCTTCGGCAGGATGCCGACCGACCAGCTCATCAGCGCGGGGGCGAACGGCTTGTCGTAGGTTGCCCGGAAGGTCCAATCGTCGAGGACCTCGGCCTTCTTCACTTTAAGAAAATCGCCCGCATAAGCGGTAGGCGTCTTCGGATCGACCGTAACCTGGTAGGTGTACAGGACGTCTGCCGCGGTGAAGGGGCGTCCGTCGTGCCACCGCACCCCCTTGCGCAGGTGAAAGGTGATGACGAGGCCGTCTTTGGAGATCTCCCATGATTCGGCCAGATCTCCCACAATGCGGATATCCTTGTCGTACTTGATGAGGCCGTTGAAGATGAGCCCCGCGATCCCGTGGGAGGTGGAGTCCGAAGCAAGGAGCGGGATGAGGTTCGACGCGTCGCCGATGGACCCCTCGACCAGGATGTCCCCATAGGCGGGGGTGGCGGCGGCGCTCCCCGCCGGGGCGCGCCCCGGCTCCTTCGGCCCGCACGCGGTAACGGTCAGGCCCAACAACGCGATGCAGGTCAAGAGGGTGCGGGTGGCAAGGTTCATGGTCGTCAAGCTACTGTATGAATGCAGGTTTTGCAACAAAATTCTGCCGG
>CAKKRN010000179.1:0-2181 GCA_919902745.1 Syntrophaceae bacterium
GGGCAAGGGCTGTGCCCCGGGGGTACTTGGGATCTGCATTGGCGGCGACCGTGGTTCGGGCTATCTCCATTCCAAGCACCAGCTCCTTCGTCCCCTCGACGACGTGAATTCCGATCCCGCCCTGGCGGCGTTGGAAGAGCGGATTCTCCGGGAGGCCAACACGCTGGGAATCGGCCCTCTCGGCCTCGGGGGGAAAACAACCCTCCTGGGGGTCAAGATCGGTGCACTCCACCGTGTCCCCGCCTCTTACTTTGTCACCGTGACGTATATGTGCTGGGAACACCGCCGGCGGGCAATCCGGATCGAATCCGACGGCGCCTATCGTTTTATCGGATGAGGCGGCAAAGATGAGAGAATTGACCATTCCCATTACGGCGGAACAGATCCTGGAACTCCATACCGGCGACGCCGTGGCGATTTCCGGGATCGCGACGACGGGTCGGGATGCGGCCCACAAATACCTGGTGGATCGCCTCATCGAGGGGCCGAAACCCCTGTCGGCGGAGGATCAGCGGATCTTCGACGAGCTGAAGAAGATCTACCGCGGCGGGGCCATTTACCACAGCGGCCCGATTCTCCGCAACGACGCGGGGCGATGGAGCATCGTCTCCTCCGGGCCGACGACGAGCATCCGCGACGAAATCTACGAGGACAAGGTGATCGCCGCCTTCGGCCTCCGGGTCGTCATCGGCAAGGGGGGGATGGGTCCGCGGACGCTTGCCGCCTGCAAGGCCCACAAGGCCGTCTATGTCCACGGCATGGGTGGGGCCGGCGTCACCAATGCCCGGGCGATGGTCGAGGTTCTGGACGTGTTCAAGAAGGAGGAGTTCGGTCTGCCCGAGGCCTTCTGGAAGATCCGGTTGGACCGTTTTCCGGGGATCGTCACGATGGATGCCCATGGGCGGAGCCTCCACGAGGAGTTGGGGAAGGCGTTCGATGAACGCTTGGCCGGACTCCTCCGTAGGTAAACGGGGGTTCGTCATCGCTTGCGGATCGCCAGGGGTCAGGGGAGAGGATCATGATCACGATCAACAGCTTTCTGCACCGTGAGGTTCTGAACGATATCATCCGCCGCTGGATGTACGATGAGGCACGCCCGTCGGACGCGGATCTGATCACGCGGCTGGTCCATTTCAACCATATCTTCGTTGCTCGCTACCTGGATCTCTTTGCCGGACGGATCTTCCGGGGGCTTCATCCGGGCGCCCTCTCTTCCCGTTCGGTCCAGATCAAGGGTGATCTGAAGGACGCCCTCTTTTTTTCGCTCCCTTACCGCAATGAACGGATCGAGGAACTGATCCGGGATTACCATCGGAACCCCGGACGCTTCTACCGGGAGACCCCTTTTCACGGAACGCTTTACTTCACCCGGCGCAATGGTTTTTCGGCCTATGTCGGATCAAGCCGGATCAAACGCGCCCGGCGTCTTGCGGAGAAATCGGCCCGCCGTATCATCGACCGGATCTTCGACACGATCAAAAGGCATGCCGAAACCCTGGCGGATGAGCGGGCGCGTCTCCTCGGCATCCCGCGGGAGAGGCTCCTGACGACGCCCGCGGACATGACGGAGGAGTTCCTGAGGGCGGAAAACCGGCTGTTGGACGATCTGCGTGCCAAAAGGCCGATTGCGGGTGACGGAGAGGTCCTCGTGATCAACGACGTCGCCGGCGTGAAGGTTATCCAGGAGGCGCCGGAACAACGGAAGCTGATGACGCTCCTCGGCCAAATGCCGGGCTGTGAGGTTGTCGAAGAGGAGGTCCATGCAGGCAGATACAATGCCACGAATCTGATCGTCCGCTTCCGGCCCCCCCGGGAGGAGATCCTGGCTCGTCCTCTCGGCCCGGGGATCCTGACCATCATGCAGGCGCGGGGGGTTTCCCCCTACGAAGCGAACCAGTCCTTTGCCGAATTCGTCCGTTCGGGGGAAGAAGATGTCCTGGTGGAGATCATCGTCTCCAACTACCAGGAGATGCTGGAAAGTGAGATCGGCCTTTGCATGCACGAGGATCGGATTATCGAACAGAGACTCTGCCAGCAGTACCGGGGGCCGCTCGCCCGGAACATTCAGTGCCTGCTGGAATACCTTTTCGTCTTTCCCGCTTCTCATCGGCGGGAACTGGGCGAGTTGCCGATCAAGATCTGGAACCGTTACCTGCCGGACTACTTTGACGAGATCCTGAA
>CAKKRN010000179.1:2281-4138 GCA_919902745.1 Syntrophaceae bacterium
CACGAACCCCTCGACATTGCCTCCGATGTATTCGGCGACGGCCACGGAGGCGTCATTGGCGGAAACCACGGCCATGCCCTTGAGCAGCTCTGCGAGCGGGATTTCACTTCCGGCCTGGAGGAACATCTTTGATCCTCCCGTTCGCCCCGCCTTCCGGCTGATCTTCACCAGGTCCGAGGGGTGGACCTTGCCGTCGCGGATCGCCTCGTCGGCGAGGTAGAGAGAGAGGACCTTGGTGATGGATGCGGGCGGAAGCGGGTCGTCGGCATTGTGGGCGAAAAGCACCCGGCCGGTCGTCATATCCATCAGGATGGCCGAATGGACTGAAAGTTTGCGGGCCCCGTGCGCCGAAAGATTCGACGCGAGCAGGAGGATCAGCAGGATTGCGAAGGGAACAATGATTCTCTTTGCGATCGTTCTCCCTCCTCTTGCCATGCGGGATGGTTTGGAACCGAAGGAAACCATCCGATTATTCCGCCTGGTGTATGGCGGAAAGCTTCCAGGGATGATCCCCCACGGGACGGGTGAAGGTCCAGTACTCCTGAAATTTCACAGGTTCCGTCCGGCTCCCGGAGACGACCTCTCCGGTCCGCTCGTCGGTGGTGTAGTCGAGCAGGTTGGCGTAGATCTTCGCCGTGATGAAATCGGCTCCCCCTTCCTGCCAGATCTCCGTGATCTCGACCGAACGGACGGCAATGTTGTCCAGACGGTTGATCCGTTGTTTTGCCCGCAACTGGTCCGCCTCCTCCTGGAGCGCCTTGTACATCTCATCGGTCAGAAGGTTGCGGATGCCGGACATGTCCCGGTTCGCCCATGCCCCCTGGATCTTGAAAAACCGGTCCATGCAGCCATCGGTAAAGTCTCTTTCATCGAAACGGGGGTCCATCTGCCGGATATGGCGGAGACCGGTTTCCACGTCGCTTTCACGCGTCTCCGGCTCATATGCGGTCATCGGCGCCGCGGTCTGTCCCCCGTCGATTGCCGATGAGTTCCGGTAGGAGACCCCAGCCGGGGCCTGACTTCGCCGCCGTTTGATGAACCAGTAGATGCCGTAAAGGAGCGCGCCGATCAGGATGATCTCCATGATTCCGATCCCGCCGCCGAAGCCGCCGCCTGATCCGCCCGCAAAACCGAGGCTCCGGAAGAGCATCCCGCCGAGCATTCCGCCGATGATTCCGCCGGCCATTCCCCGGAGAAAGCCGCCGCCCCCGAAGGGCGAAGATGCAGGTTGGGCTGGGTTGTACTGTCGAGTTCCCTGCGAGGGGCTGGACGGGGTTGGAGCAGGCGTCGAACGCGGGGCGGTGTAGGTACGGGAGCCCCGGCTGCCCATGGATCTTCCGCCGCCGGCCCGGGCCCAAGCGTCGATCTCCAGAACGGACAACAGAAAAAACAGTGAAAAAAGGACAAGGCCGCAGTTGACCCAACGGTTAGCAAGCATCGTTTTCTCCTAAGTGACATTTTATCGGAAGACTAACGGCAAAACGCGCGCTTGTCAACATCTTTTTGGCATATGTTTCCAGTTGCTGCTGGATATCTGCTTTTCCTTCCTGTATAATCCATCACCATCACGCGGTGGAAGTTGCCGCGTCAAAC
The DNA here is from genome assembly GCA_919902745.1 of Syntrophaceae bacterium. GTDB lineage: Bacteria > Desulfobacterota > Syntrophia > Syntrophales > UBA5619 > UBA5619. The sequence goes on from CAKKRN010000179.1 coordinate 3,875, forward strand.
ACCCCTTCCGAGGGGAAGAGGAGGCACAAGACCTTGGGTGATATGAACGCGAATATGATCCTGGTGGGCTTTCTGATCATCCTTGTCTGCCAGGACGTTGTGGCCGTAAAGGCTTTCAAAAGGAGTGTCCGGGATGGGCTTTTATGCGCCATCCTTCCCGGGTACATCCTCTTCTATGCGAGCCGCGAGGAGTCGCGGCAGGTAAAACCCCTGATCGGCTGGCTCGCCGGTCTCGGGGTCTTGCTAACAGGTTTGGTGCGTTAA
>CAKKRN010000179.1:4238-7227 GCA_919902745.1 Syntrophaceae bacterium
GGTCATGCCGCAAGCCCGGAGAATCCGGTCCGGCGGCAATCTAATTCCAAATGCGGACAATCGTGTGGGAACAGGTAATCAGGAGGTGAGGCCATGAAAGGGAAGGATGTCGATTATTTCGTTGCCCTGTACGATGTGGCGAAGGTGATCAATGCCTCCCTGGATCCGTTAAAGGTCCTGGAGAAGATCGTGCAGTGCGTGGTCAAGGCCATGAATGTCAAGGCCGGCAGCATCCGGCTCCTCGACTCCCGGAAGCGGATGCTGGTGTTGGGGGCGGCGAGCGGCCTGTCCAAGGGGTATGTCCGCAAGGGCCCCATCCTGATCGAGGAGAGCGGTCTCGATCGCAAGGTGCTCAAGGGCCGGTCCATCTGGCTGGAGAACGCGCAGACGGCCAAGGATTTCCAGTATGGTGCTATGGCAAAGGCGGAGGGGATCAAGTCCGTCCTCGTCGTGCCGCTCATGCTGGAAAGGAAGGCGATCGGCGTCCTGCGCGTCTACGCGGACCGGATCCGGAAATTCCATGCTGAAGAACTCAAGTTCCTGAAAGCGGTGGCCAACCTGAGCGCAATCGCCCTCGACAACGCCCGCATGCACGAAACGCTCCAGACCCGCTGCGATCTGATGGCGGCGCATAAATACCGCATCGATGACAATTGAAAGGAGGTCCGTATGATTCGCCTTGGCATCAACGGTTTTGGCCGGATTGGGCGGCAGGTTCTGAAGGCCGTCCTGATCCGATACCCCGAGTCCCTTCAGGTCGTGGCGGTCAATGACCTCTTCGATGTGGAGACAAACGCCCACCTGTTCAAGTACGACACGAACTACGGCCGCTACCCAGGGAGGGTGGGCGTCCGAAAAGACCGCTTCATCATCGACGGGAAACCAATCAGAAGCCTGGCTTTCCGCGATCCCGCGTCGATCCCCTGGGACGACGTGGGGGTCGATATCGTGATCGAGAGCACCGGTCTCTTCCTGACCGGTCCGAAGGCCGCCGCCCATCTGCAGGCCGGGGCGAAGAAGGTGATCATCAGCGCCCCCGCCAAGGAAGAGGATCTCACCGTCGTGATGGGGGTCAACCACAAGGAGTACAAACCTCGGAAACATCATATCGTCTCCAACGCCTCCTGCACGACGAATTGCCTCGCGCCGCCGGTAATGGTCGTTAACGAGGCGTTCGGCATCGAAAAGGGGATGATGACGACGGTTCACTCCTACACGAACGACCAGCGCATTCTCGACCTGCCCCACAAGGATCTCCGGCGCGCCCGTGCGGCGGCGATGAACATCATCCCGACGACGACCGGCGCGGCGAAGGCCTTGGCTTTGGTCATTCCTGAGCTTGCGGGGCGTTTCGACGGCTACTCGCTCCGCGTGCCGACGCCGACGGTCTCCATCGTCGATTTTGTGGCCGAGCTTAAGACGAAGACGACGACGGAGGAGCTGCGAAAGGTCCTCCGCGATGCCGCGAAGAAGCGGCTCAAAGGGATCATGGCCTGCGAGGAGGCCGGTTTGGTTTCAATGGACTTCAAGGGGGACGCCCACTCCTCGATCGTGGATATCGAATTCACGCAGGTGCTCCGCGACAACATGGCGAAGGTCGTGGCCTGGTACGACAACGAGTGGGGCTACTCCTGCCGGGTGGCGGATCTGGCCCAATACATCGGGGAGAAGGGGCTTGGGTAAAAGCGACACGAAAATACGCATCCTGGTCATCGACGATGACGCCGTGGCCTGCGAATTCCTCCAGGAGGCGCTCCTCAGGGCCGGTTACGAGGTCGAGCCCTTCACCTCCGCGCGGGAAGCCCTGAAGGAGGATCTTTCCAGGTACGATCTCCTGCTGTCCGATATCCGGATGCCGGATATCGACGGTCTCGAGTTCCTCAGGAAGGTGCATAAGCAATGGCCGACGCTGCCCGTGATTCTGATGACGGCCTTCGGTTCGCTGGAGACGACGATGGAGGCGCTGCGGCTGGGCGCCTGGGATTATATCAGCAAGCCCTTCTCGCCGGACGCGATCCGGTCGCTGGTCCGGAAGGCGCTCGATGTTCGGGAACTGCGGCAGCTCCGGACGCAGGGCCAGGGGGAGATCCGGGAAGAGCCCCAGTTCATCGGTTCGTCTGCCGTGATGGTCGATTTCTACAAGCAGATCGCCCGGGTGGCCGACGCCTCGGCGAGCGTTCTGATCAGCGGGGAGAGCGGGACGGGCAAGGAGCTGACGGCCCATTCCCTGCACCAGTTGAGCGCCCGGCGTGATAAACCCTTTCTCACCGTCAACTGCGGCGCCATTCCGGAGACCCTGCTGGAGTCGGAACTCTTCGGGTTCGAGAAGGGGGCCTTCACTGGGGCCGACCACGTGCATGCCGGGCTCCTGGAGGCGGCGCAGCACGGGACGATCTTTCTGGATGAGATCACCGAGATGTCGCCGGCGCTCCAGGGAAAGCTTCTCCGCTTCATGCAGAACGGGGAGGTGAGAAGGCTCGGCGGCCATGAGGCGAGGCATGTGGGGGTCCGGGTGGTCGCGGCGGCGAACCGCGACATCGACACGGAGGCCGGCGCCGGACGGTTCCGATCCGATCTGCTCTACCGCTTTGTTGTGCGTCTCCAGGTGCCGCCGCTTCGGGCGCACAGGGAAGACATCCCGCAGCTCATCGAATCTTTCCTGAAGAAGTGGGGATACCCTACGGTGCGCATCTCCGACGAGGCGATGGAGCTTTTCATGGGTTATGACTGGCCGGGGAATGTCCGCGAGCTGGAGAATGCCCTCCGGCAGACCCTGCTCCTCTCCCCGTTTGCCGTGATCCTGCCGGAAAATCTCCCCGGAAAGCTCCATCCGGACCGCACCGTCGGGTCGCCGCTCGAGACGGCGGAACGACAGCAGATCCTCCAGGCCCTGGAGACCACCGCCTGGAATCAGAGCCGGGCCGCCCAGCGGCTTGGGATCGATCGGAAGACGCTGCGGACCAAGATCCTCCGTTACGGTCTGGCGAAA
>CAKKRN010000180.1 GCA_919902745.1 Syntrophaceae bacterium
GACGGTTTCGTGAAGGAGCCCGCCGTGGCCACCCGGAAAGACTTCGATCCGAGCCACTACCAGGAAGAGGAGTTGGATCGAATCAAACTGGAAGACGGGATGCGCCTCCACGAAGACACCAAGGTGGCCCTGGATATCTATGCCCGGGACACCAAGACAAGACCGGTGAAGCCCTTTGTCCTCGTGGTGGCCAAGGATACAACCCACGCCGCCCAGTTGAAAAGCCTGATCTGCTCACCGGGATTCTTTGACGGCTACTATGCCGACAAGGTGATGGAGATCCATTCCAACCAGACCGGCGGGGAAAAAGATGAAAACATCGCCCGGCTGGTTTCCCTGGAGAACCCGGACAACACCATCGAGATCGTCATCCATGTCAACATGCTCAAGGAGGGGTGGGACGTAACGAATCTTTACACCATCATCCCCCTGAGAACGGCGGCCTCCCAGACCCTGCGGGAACAGACCATCGGCCGGGGGCTGCGCCTGCCCTACGGAAAGCGGACGGGAAACGATAAGGTGGATAAGCTGACCATCGTGGCCCACGACCGGTTTCAGGAGATCATCGAAGCGGCCAACAGGCCCGACTCGATCATCCGCAAGGAAAATATCATTACCATCGACGTTGAGGAACTGGGGCAACCCAAAGAGATCATCGTCGCTGTGTCGCGGATAGAGAAACAATTCGCGGAAGAGCAGGAAGAGATAGCCGCCATCGGGCCGCCGGAAGAAAAGCAAAAGGCCCAGGTGACCCTGGATGCGAAAAAGGCCCTGTTTTCGATCTTGCCGGAACTTAACGTCGGTATTTCAGGCATTCAGGACCTGAAAAAAGACGAGATAAAACAGATCGCCGTAGAAAAGCTCAAGGCGCAGATTTACAGCACACCCCAGCAGATCTTGTTTGCCGAGGAAATCATCGAAGAGGCCAGGAATGCTTACGAGCAGGCCGTGGAAGAATTCGCCGATAGAACCATCGAGATTCCCAGAACCACGATCCAGCAATGCGGCGATGTCCAATCAGGCTTCCACGATTTTGACCTGGATACGAAAAATCTCAATTACCAACCGGTTTCGGAGGAGATCCTGGTCAAAAAGCTCCGCGAGCAGGAGGACAGCCTGGATATCGTCATCGGCAAAGGGCGGATCGTCATCGACGAGCCGGATCGAATCATCGTCAATGAGCTGATCAATTACCCGGAGGTCGATTACGACGAACAGACCGACCTGCTGCGCAAGCTGGCCGCCCAGGCCGTGGAGAAATTCAAGACCTATCTGGACGACAACCAACTGATGAACGTCGTTCAGTCGCACAAGCGGGAGATCGGCCGATACATCTTCGCCCAGTTGATGCAGCATTTCCACTGCGATGTCCCCGCCTTTGAAAAACCGGTGGTCAAGCCGTTCACGAAAATCGAAGACCACAATCTCTCAAAATACACCAAAGACAGCATTCACCATTACACAGAGACCATTACCCCTGCCGGCGCCATCCCCGGCAAGGTCTTCAGTGGCTTCCGCAAGGCGTACCACAGTTTATACAAATTCGACTCTAAGACGGAAAAGGATTTCGCCGTCATTCTGGAGCAGGATAAAGGAGTCGTCAAATGGCTGCGGCCAGCCCAGAACCAGTTCAGGATATACTGGCAAAACAATTCGAAACTGTACCATCCCGACTTCATTTCCGAAACGGAAACGGCGATTTACATGATCGAGACGAAAAAGGAAATGGATATGGACACGGCGATGGTGCAGGAAAAGGCCCGGGCGGCGGAGCAGTACTGCCGCGCCGCAACGGAATTCACATCCCGAAACGGCGGGAAACCCTGGAAATATGTCTTAATTCCCCACAACGCCGTGTTCTACAATATGGGGTTTGAGTCGTTGATGGAACGGTATGCGTATCATGGATGAGCCCCGCATCGGGCGGCTTTGCTCCCACGACGTTGGTATGGTTTTCGTGACGCGCGTTTGGGTGAGAAAGTATAAAAAGGAAACAGCATTTACGAATCCAAGATTGATATGGGCCAGGACGACGAGGCCCCCGAGTTACTCGTTGACATCCGCGGCTGGATGAGTCATAATGCTTTAAAATTCATGTGTTTTATCGATTAAAGATGGAACGCCGGGGCGTGAGAAAAATCACACCGGCAATCACAGTGAGGCGAAGCCATGAAAGAGGATCTATTAAAGAAGGTCAAGGAAGCTCTGGGGGAGATCGAACCTTCTGCGGAGATTTACCTATACGGTTCCCGGGCGCGTCAGGACAGCCGGGAAGACTCCGACTGGGATTTTCTGATCCTGGTGGACGGTGTGGTTGATACGGCGCGGACGGACCGTATCCGTCATCGGCTCTATGAAATCGAATGGGAAACGGACGAAGTGCTCAGTTCGATCGTGAGAAACCGCCTTGAATGGAATGGCCCGAAGTATGAAGCGATTCCTCTGCGTGAAAATATTGAACGGGAAGGATTGCCATTATGAATAACCGTGGGGAGGAGCTCATCCGGTATCGTCTGTCCAGAGCGGAAGAGACATTGGAGGAAGCCCGCCTTCTGGCCGAAAACAAACATGGAAATGCAGCCGTCAATCGCCTTTACTATGCCTGTTTTTACGCAGTGCTGGCACTGCTCATAAGGGACGGCCGGTATTCCTCAAAGCACTCGGGCGTAAGGGCGCTGTTTAATATACATTTTGTCAAAACAGGTGAAGTTCCGAAAGAAATGGCCCGGATCTACAACGACCTTTTCGAGCGCCGTCAGGAAGGAGATTACGACGACTTCATCGTCTTCGATGCGGTGGACGTTCAAATCTGGCTATCGGAAGCGGAATCGTTCGTCCGGTGTATTTCTGAATGGATTCAAAAGGCGGATAAACAATAATACGTATTCCATTACGATTTCGAGTCGGACATACCCTGTATATCGAGGTCTTGCCGCAAGAGGCTGAAATGGTCGAATCCGCCGTGAACCACGTTCTGGCCGGGATACGGATAAGTAGTCTGATCGAGGGGCCGCTTGTGCTGCTCATCGAGAAGGCCTATGAGACCATCCGGCCGCATCTGCGGGAGCGCCAGCGCCTTGTCGATCTTTTCTTCGAGGAAAAGCTGCAATATCCGAACTTTGCCTGGCAGGAGACCATCGTTAACGCCGTCGCCCACCGGGACTATCGTTACGAAGGGCTGGGCGTCGAGATCTGGATGTTCGATAACCGCCTTGAGATCCGCAGCCCCGGAGAGCTGAAGGAAAAAGGGGTATATTAAGAACGAGGATATCCGCATGGTTTTAGGGGTATCGCGACGCCAGGCGGTGAGGGTGGCAGGGAAGTTGGTCGATCAGCGGATGTTGAAGATTTCGGGCAGGGGCAGGGAGAGGCGTTATCTTCCTGGCAATTGATCGAACTGCCAGGAAAATGTGCCGGTCCGGCCGTTATGTGCCATCTTCCCGGTCGCTTGGCACGAAATAACGATGGCACATAACCGATGTCCGGCTTATTCTGCTCAGTCGGCAATTGTGCCACAGACCGTGGCACAAATCCCCTGGGGGCATAATCGGCTGATTGTCAGTTAGTAAAGTTTAGTAGAGTTTAGTAAAGTTTAGTAAAGGACATTGATCAAGGAGAGTATTTCATGGGCAGGAAGAACAGCATTGACAAGGATCTTG
>CAKKRN010000181.1 GCA_919902745.1 Syntrophaceae bacterium
GTTGGCAGCGGAAAATCTTTACCGGGGTACGCCCATGCCGCACCGGGACCTGACGCGGATCAACGCGATGGAGCTCCACGGTCTTGCGATGGTGATCCTCGGCCCCCCGGTTTCCGGGGCGGAGGTGATCTCCCATGCAAATCCGGAAGCCTCTGTCCGACGAGAGCTTTTTCTCGTCGACGGGAGACCGGTCGGAGGCGCATTGATCGGCGACATCACCGCCGCTGGAGTGCTTCACGCGCTGATCAACGCCGAACGGCCGCTCACCGCCCGGGATGCCGGACTCCTCCGGCCGCGGACGGAAAACGTCATCCGATTTCCGGAACAAACGGGCCGCAGAGAGGCCCTGATTCTGTCACCAAAGAGGTTAAGTCTATGATGATTCGTGAAGAAATCTGCGTGGGGTGCGGCCGTTGCCAACCCTACTGTCCCACCACCGCAATCCGATACGAAGGGACCAAGAGCGTCATCGACCAGGATGTCTGCTATGAGTGCAGCACCTGTCTGCGCGCCGCACACTGTCCCGTCGACGCGATCGCGGAATCGCCCAATGTTTACGAATACCCGCGGGCGTTGCGCCGGTATTTCAGCGATCCCAGCGCCACCCACGCGGCCACCGGCATCCAGGGCCGCGGAACCGAGGAGTCCAAGACGAACGACGTTACCCTGCGTGTTGGTCCCGGCGAGGTCGGCGTCGCCATCGAGATCGGCCGGCCCACGCTCGGGATGTCGATTCTGGACATCCAGAAGATCACCCGGGCGATCGCCCGCGTCGGCGTCCACAAGATCGAGCCGCACAACCCGATTCACTCCATGATCGCCGATGAGGCGACGGGTGATCTGAAGCCGGAGATGATCGGGGAACGGGTGCTGTCGGCGATCATCGAGATTAAGGTGAAGCGGGACGAGCTTCGCGGCATCCTCCGGACACTCAAGGAGGTCGCCAAAGAGGTGGACAGCGTCTTCTGCATCGACGCCTGCACCATCGTTGAACCGGGGCTCAAGATCCCGGAGGAGGTCCTCGATAGCATCCGGGCGGAGGGTTTAACCTGGAGGCCGAACACCAAGGTCAACATGGGCCTGGGACG
>CAKKRN010000182.1 GCA_919902745.1 Syntrophaceae bacterium
TTTTCTTTCCCAGCGAGGCCGCCTTCAGTTTTTCCAGATTCTCCGCCGGCGGCTCGCGGAATTCGAGAACGCCCCGGCGTCGCGCCAGTTCCAGGAGATCCATTCCCCGTTGTGTCCGGACGATCACCTGGTTCCAGCAGCGGGCCGCCTCCCACCCCTCCGGAAGCCGGGCCGACCCCACCGAGAGATCGCTGAATTCGGCCGTCATGTCGCCGCAGGAATGGCAGGCCTCCCGCACGCAGGGGTTCACCTCGTCGAGAGAGACCCGGATGGTCTCCCCCCGGGTGTAAACCTCGAGTGTATGGTAACGGCTGGGCGGGATATCCATCCCCGTCACCTGGGCAAGATCCGTTTTTGCCTTCAGCAGAGCGGCCAGTTTTTGCCAGGAGAGGGCCCAGCCGCAGAAAAGCCCCACGACAAGGTGGAGCTTTTCAATGCCGTTTTCGACTTCGGACACCGGCTGGGTGCGCATCTTGGCCAAGGCGACCGCTTGGCAGGGCGTGGCTACGACGCCGATCTTTGCGGCATCCCCCCGGCAGATCCGGTTGAATTCGGCCACGGTGGGAGAGACGACGAAACGGCTCTTGCCCATCTTTGCGGCGACTTCCGCATCGGTGATCGTCACGCTGCGGGGGAGCAGCCCCTCCCCTTCCTCCGCAAGGACGGCCGCGTCAATGATTCCCTCCCGGAGGGCGAGCGTCACAAGCGTGGTGACCGTGCCGCCATGCTGCGCCCCCCGACGGACGCCCTCATCCGCCGCACGCGCGATGAAAAACCCCTTCACCGCCCCCAACTCCGGCGTGCAGTCCGTCTTCGGATAGAGCTTTCGCCGCAGTTCGTCCAGGTCCGCCGGCGTCCGTGGGCAGCATATATAACACCTCCCCTGAGCAAGATCGCACGAATGGAGGGTCACCGTCCGGTCGTGATGGATGGTCTGATAGGGGCAGAGATTGACGCAGGCGCCGCAACCCGTGCAGAGACCTGCCCGGAGAACCTGTTCCTCCAACTCCTTCTGTCCCCCCCGGCCGTTTCCCTTTTCCGTCGGATCTCTCATCTGCTGCTGCATGGCGCCATTTCACCTCCTCCGTTTAAATGTCCGGGAATGGTCTTTCCTTCCCGATTTTCCGGGCGCATTCTAACACGAGCAGCCGTTTTGCTGTCAACCCAAATCACAGAAAAAAAAATGCAAAGATTTTCTGCAAGACTCCTGTTGACAACGGCCTTTTCTTATATTATGAAGCTTGTCCTAAAACCGATCTTCCCCAGTAGCTCAGTCGGTAGAGCAGATGGCTGTTAACCATCGGGTCCGTGGTTCGAGTCCGCGCTGGGGAGCCA
>CAKKRN010000183.1:0-1807 GCA_919902745.1 Syntrophaceae bacterium
CCTTACGATGCCTGTTGGTTGACACCGAAAGGGAAAGAAGCGAAGGAGTAAGAATCATTCCTCTTTGATCAGATCGTACAGCATACGGTCCATGGGGTCGATGAGGCGCTTGAAATGTCCTCCGTGACTCATCGCCGATGCGAAGAGCTCATGCCTCAGGCGACTGATCTCCTCATCCGCGCACTCCACGGGGGAAAGAGAAGCGTTCATCATGTACAATCGCTCCTTGATCAGAAGGCGCTTTGCCTTTTCGCAAAAGGGGATGAGTTGCCCCCGGATCTCCTTCAGGTCCTCTTCCCAGCGCGATGGATCGATCTCCTCAGGAATGGCCGGCAGGCCGTCGGGACCGGAAGCGCCGGGGTTGTTGAGAAGGCTTTTAATCTCCCCGATCATTGCAGCCAGCGTGGAGTACTCCAGACCTCGGACGCCCCGTCGCCATTGGAGAAGCAGGGGATTCCGCCAATACCACAGGAAGTTTCTCGCACCTGTAGCGATCAGATCGGTGATGGCCGCGTGGATTTCTTCGATCGATTCAAGAATGTTCTTCGGAACACCCTTGAAGGACCGTCCCGGCTCACATTTCGCTCCCATCGGAGGATCGGAAGGACGGCATGAAGCCAAATGGCTCCAGAGATTTCGCAGAACGGCGGCGCCGTTCCGGTCTCCGGGCGTATCGAAATGGACCAGCGACAGGATCACCCTCCCGCGGCCGAACCGTCCCTCCAGAACCCCGGGCTCTCCGCGCAGTCGCGACGGATCCAAAAGAATCCCGTAGCGCTGTTCCAGCTCTGACCAGCCGATGATCCTTCCGTCCACCACATTGATGTCCGCGCTGAAAGCGTCCGCTTGCGCCTCTTCATACCTCGCCAGTACTTTGATATTCGGATCCTCGACTTGGAACTGGGAAGGCCACCAGACGAAGAATACGGAGGTATCGATCTCTTGCCACATCGTGTGCTCGGCACAGGAGAAACGGATAGGACCGCTGAAGCTGGGGACCCTTTCTCGCGGAGGCTTCCTTTTGATCGGCAGGAGACCAAGCCCGTTTTCCGTGGCCATTCCCGCACCGCCGCAAATCCCCAGGTAACTGCCGCCTCCTGCAACGAAACGCCGGATCTCTTCCATCCCCTGATCTCCAAGGGCGTTGATCTTGTTCGACGCCCAGCCGCCCGGGACAAAGATCATCCGGTAACGGGAGAGGGCCCCCCTCCGAACATCCTCCGACCGGAGAAGATCGAAAGGCAGCCCCGCCTCTCTGAGCGCCCGCCAAGCCATCAGCCCCCAGAGGAACGATTCGTCCCAGAGCAGGGCGCAGGATCTTTTCGGTAGTTTTTCCGCCTCGTGAAGGGTATGATCGATGTTCACGGCCGCCCTATCTCCTTTACCTCGATATTCATGACACAGTGATATCCACAAAGTGATTTATATCTATTTTCGCTCTTTTATTCCAAGCAAAAATCGCATAACCTCAAAAGGAAAGTGAATGACAAGCCCCAGCAGAAAATCCGTCCTGCAGGCAAAGTCATTCACTTTTTTCTGTTCACTTTTTTCTTGCAAACGGGCAATCATTCTGCTATACATGTCTACACATTTGTTTCATTAATCACATGAGGAGGAGGAAAATTATGGGATTATCTCGAAGAGATCTGATGAAAAAGGCGGGAATGGTGGCAGTGGGGACCGGATTTGCCGGTTTATCTCTCTCCATGGCGAATAAAGCCATCGGTGCGGGGGAGGAACCGCAGAATAAAATACCCGATCTTCCCTGGCCTTATAAAAAACTTGATCCGGTAGTCGTTGCAGAGGC
>CAKKRN010000183.1:1907-6707 GCA_919902745.1 Syntrophaceae bacterium
TGCGGCGGATGCCACTTCACTCCGAAGGCGAAACAAGAGCATCCAAAATTTTAGGGGTGCCGGGAAAGAGAAAAGAGATCCCCTTCACACCCTTCGATTTTGGGCTGCGGGGGGCCTCTTTTCTATTCCGATTAACCCAGTTGCATATAGAGGACCGTATCTGGCTTCAAGGACATATACAATGGATCAAATGGAAAATAGTTACCTCACAAAACACCGTCAGATCATTGAAGCCTTAACTGCGGAGATTCAAGAGGAACGGCTGAAGCCTTACGATCGCCTCCCCTCGGAAAAAGAGTTGTGCGCACAATGGCAGGCCAGTCGGAGCACGGTGCGCAAGGCGATGGATCAACTCGCGGATCGGGGAAAGATCTTTCGCGTACCTGGTAAAGGCAGTTTCGTGGCATTCCCGAAGATATCGCATCAGACGTCTCAAATTCTGAGCTTTTCGGAAAAAATGAAGGCGCAAGGTTTGGAAGTCGAGACGAAACTCATACTGAAAGAAATCATTGAACCCGGCGAGGAGATCGCTGCGGCCCTGAAACTGACCAAACCGGCTCGTGCCTTGATGATTCAGCGGTTGAGGATTGTCAAAGGCGAGCCTATGGCGCTGCAAACCGCTTTCATGCCTGCGAACCTCTGCGCAAATCTCATGAAAGAAGACCTCGAATCAAAGTCCCTGAATCATCTGCTTCAGGAACAGTGCAACATCCGGTTGTCTCGAAACGACATATGGATCGAAGCTCCGATCATTTCCAAAAAAGAACAGAAGCTGCTGGGAAATCCCCGTGTCCCCCTTTTTTTAGCGGTTGTCGGGGTGACGTTCGACCAGAACGATAAACCGGTGCGATTCAGCCGCGGTGTTTTTCGCGGTGACCGGGTACGGCTGAAGATCAACGATACGGGTGTCTTTGATCTGGATTATACAGGCCTTCTCGGTTAGGTATCTGTCGCTGAAATCTTAACGCATACAAGAAGAGATGTGTATGCTTCCGTGGAATGACCGGATTGGACGGCAATAACTGCCATGACAAGGAGCGGCAAATTTTCTTGAGATCAGAAGCGGAGCATCGTAAAGCAGAGGGTAAAATATGACCAAACGTTTCGAAGGGATCTATCCGCCGGCTATCACGAGCTTTACGGAAGACGGCGAGATCTATGAAAAAGGGATCCGCAATGTGATCCGCTATCTGATGAGCGAAGGCGTCCACGGCTTTTTCATCAACGGTTCCTACGGCAGCTGTGTTCTGATGACCATCGAGGAACGAAAAAGGGTCGCGGAAATCATCCACGATGAGGTGAGCGGTCGGCTCCCCATCATCACCCATGTCGGCGAAGCATCCACGAGGGCGACGATCGAACTGGCAAGACACGCCGAGGGACTTGGCTCGGTGGCGGTGGCGGCCGTTGCTCCTTACTATTATTCCGGAGCAAACGCTTACGATGAGGGCCAGATCATCCGTCATTACGCCGATATTGCGACATCGGTCCGTGTACCGACATTCATATATAACAATCCTCGGACAAGCGGCTACACATTGACCTCCGAGTTATTGGCCAAGCTGGTGAAGGTCGGAGTCCTCGGTATGAAGGATTCCAGCGGCAGCTTCACGCTGCTCGGAGAGTTCAATCAGGCGGCTACCCGAGAAAATGCCGACTTTGCCTGTATGTCCGGTTCGGTAGGCCTGATGCAGCCGGCATTCAACATCGGCATCAAAGGATGTATCTCGGGAACCGCAAACGCCTTTCCCGAGCTGGCCGTTTCCCTGTACAAGGCACTGGAAGCTCACGACTGGGAGAAATCCGGAGAACTGCAAAACCTCGTCATTGCCCAGCGGAAGATCCAGGCCGCCAGCGGATTCCGTCCGGCGGGATGCTATACCTTCCTGAAATTGAAAGGGATCGATTGCGGGACGGTCCGCCGTCCCTGGCGGGAACCGAATGATCAGGAGGCCCGATACATGAAAGAGGAAGCCATCAAACTCGGCCTGCTCAGGGGAGACGGTCTCCGCGGCACATAAGAAAGGCAACACGAGAGAAGCGCTTCGCGGGGTTATGAGGAGGAAATTCGCCCTGTGACAACAGCGACGGCCCGATGAAGAAGGTGAATTCCCCCCTTTATCGCCCCCCGGCGATACAAAACAATCCCCTTCCCTGTTGGACATCATCGAATACAGACAGGATGCCGGACCTGTCGAAAGCTTTGAGCCTTCGACAGATCCGGCACATTTTTCAAGGTCACCTCCCCATGCCGCTTAGAAGGTCGGCACCGGGAAGATGACGCCTCCGAAGATCAGGTAGGCCAGGATGAGCGTCAAGACGATGTTGAACGCCTGGGCGGTGAGAAACACAAAGGCCGGTTTTCCGCCGCCCATTGCAATGAGTTCGCTGAATTTGGTCTCCAGACCGATGCAGAGGAACGCGAGCGTGAACCACCAGCCCCGGAGCCCCGTCGTGATGCCCGTAACGGATTTCGCCTGGGCTTCCGGCATGAAAAAGGAGAAGACGATGGAGGCGACGATGAACCCGAGGACGAACTTGGGAAAACGGGTCCAGATCTGCATCAGGCTCGGCTTCTCCCCCCCGGCTGCCTGCCCTTTGAAGGCAAACCAGAGGGCCAGCAGGAAGGCCGCCACTCCGATCAGGACGTTCTGGGCCATCTTGACGACGACAGCCACACTCATTGCCTCCGGCCCGGCGATGGCGCCCGCCGCCACAACGGCCCCCGTCGTGTCGATGGTGCCGCCGAGCCAGGCCCCGGCAACGGCCGGCGACATCCCCACCCACTTGGCAAAGAGGGGCATGAGGATCAACATGGGAATGGCGCACAGCAAAACCAGGGAGATGGTATGGCTGACCTTCTTGGAGTCGCCCTGGACGGCGCCGCCGGCGGCGATAGCGGCCGAGACGCCGCAGATGGACACGGCAGAGCCGAGAATGGCGGCAAATTCGTCGTCAAGTCCCACTTTGCGGGCGAACCAGATGCAGAAGTAGAAGACGACCCCGATGACCAGAATCGACTGGACCATTCCATAGGCGCCCACCTTGGCGATGGTGCCGAAGAGGACCTCGGCGCCCAGGAGGACCAGACCGATCTTGATAAAATATTCCGTCTTGATGGCCGATTTCAACCACGCGGGCACGCCGACGCTGTTGCTGATCAGAAGACCGAAGATCAGGGACCAGAAGACGACCTCCAGGCCGTAGTATTTGACGATATCGTTTTCGGATACGAAATAGGCAAGGGCCGAGAGGATGAAAACGATGGGAAACCCGGCCATGAACTTGCCCACCGGCAAGCCCATGAAGGCCATGCCGATGACGCCGAGGATCGCAAACCCGATAAACAGGTAGAGCGCCTTCATGAGGTTTTCACCGGAGAAGACTTTTCCCACGGTCGCCCCTGCGTCGCCCTTGATGTCCGTGGCCACCTTTGCGGCCTTCTTCTGGAAGTCCTTGTCTTTGACCTCCTTGGCTGCCGCTTCCATCTTGCCGGCGGCTGCGCCGATCGCCTTGCGGTCCTTGACATCCAGAGCCGCTTTAAGTGCCACGGCTTGTTCCTTCAGAGCGGGTTCGGCCTTCGCTTCCGCATCCTTGGCTGCGGAATCAACTTTTTTCGCATACCCGGAGATCTTGTCCTGGAAGGACCCATCCCCGACCCATTTCCACTTGGGCAGCGACATCGTCGCCCCCGCAAGGAAGAAGATGAGGATAAAAAACCCGATCCAGACGGACATCCAATCATCACTTTTCCACAGAACAGACCAGTTGATACCATTACTTTTCTCCGCCATTAATCCATACCTCCCTTCATAATAAAGATTGTCGTGAGCTCACTGTGAACTGAAGGTGCGCAATGAACCTTCATCCATGAGGGACCGTCTGATCTTTCCGTCCCTACATACACTCTCAACAAAAACGGCAACATAGCAAACTTAAACACGCTGTGGCATATCTTGATTGGATAAGGTATTATGCCAAACGTATAGACATGTATAGCAGGGCAATTGTTTTATTGCAATAAAAAAATTTTCGTCATGCGCCGAGCATGCTTCCCTGAGATACGTAAGCCATAAAAAAACCCTTAAGGGTTTCGAAAGAACTGGGCTAAAATGAATAGGTAACAGGAGAAAAAATGATTACCCCTGAAGAGGAAACCTATATCCTGACGAAGGCTTATGTTCCTGAGCACATCGTGAGCCTCATGACCCTGATCTCGAAAGGCGATCCTTTTCTCGTAGAGGACCATCTGTGTTTTGTAAAGGACAACTGGCTCATCCTTGTCGGATATCCTCTCGAAGGGAATTTTTCCCAGGAAAGCTGTGAGAGGATTTTGAAACAGGCCGTTGACGCATTCCGACCTGAATACCTCTGGTTCATCGGACCCGAATCCCCCTCTTCCTTTTTGAATTCCTGTACAGAGAGACAAACGGATCAATACTATACGTTTGACATTGAAAAGACCATTCTGAGACCTTCCCTCCGGCGGGCGGCCAACAAGGCCTCTGAAAAATTGATCATCGAGAGGGGACGCTCCATATCCAAGGAGCATCAGGCGCTGATCTCAGAACTCATGGAGAGGGAAACATTACCGGATCGAGTGCGGGAACTCTACCGTGCCATGCCCGAGTACCTTGGCCGCTCATCGAGCGCCTGGACGATCGACGCGCGTGATTTAACCGGAAAACTCTGTGCTTTCTCTGTAATCGAACTTGGGGCAAAGAATTTCTCCGCCTACATCCTCGGTTCGCATTCAAAAAGGTATTATGCGCCCCACGCCTCTGACCTTCTTTTCCTCGA
>CAKKRN010000183.1:6807-8245 GCA_919902745.1 Syntrophaceae bacterium
CGAGAGATCAACCGGCAACTGGCCGATCGATCGGGACGGGCCACTACTGCGGGTTTCTTTCTGGATCTCATCAATGTGAAGACTTCCGGTTTTCTTGAAGAGCACGCACGGGGAGTCCGCCCCTGGATGGCTTTTTTCACGACATGGTCCGCGTTTTTGAACTGGAAACATTCCATGGACGTGGAAGCCTTCCACATCGCCCAAAAACTTGGGAAAGAAATCGGATACCTTGAAACCATCAAGGATCAGCTCAACGCCCTGGATGGAATTCCTTTTGACAAAATTGTAAATTATTTCAATCAATTTCAGCATTGGAGCACCCACAAGGAACGATTCACAAAGGTTTTCCTAGAGGGGAATGTGCAGAACTACCTTTCCGTTACGGGAGAATTCCCGACCCGTTGCGAATCCATTATCGGGAAGCGCGATCCCATATTCTTCAGGGGGATAAAGGCCTCCTTCGAAAAAAGGCAAACGACCGCCTTCGTTGGGGTCGGGCATATCCCGGGGATCCGGAAGATGTTTCTCGATGAGGGATACCGGGTCATCCAGGAAGAGCCATGATAACAACCGCGCAAGAGGAGTATATTGAACATCACGCATATGTGCCGGAACACATTCCCCAATACGTCACCCCGGTTTCACAGACGGAACCGCATCTCTTCGGAGACTTTCTCGTCTATGCAAAGAAGGGCCATTTCATTCTCGTCGGTTATCCTTTAAACGAAACCTTTGAAGAGAAACGTCTGGGGAAGGCCCTTGAGGATGCGGTAAAACGTTTCAAACCGGAAAGCGTCTCCTTGATCGCACCTGCAATTCCTCCTTCCCTCCGACAGGGTCCCCATCCTCCCACCGACCATTACTATCGCCTGGACCTGTCAACCATTTCCATTTCTCAAAAATTGAGAAATATGTTAAGGCGGGCGGGAAGAGAGCTCTCGGTGGGAAAGAACCCACACTTTGGTCAGGAACACAAGAAGATGGTTGAGACATTCCTGAAGACCCATTCAGCGGATGAGGCAACCCGGTTCATCTTTCAGAGAATCGATACCTATCTCTCCTCATCAAAGACGGCATCGATCTTCGAGGCAAGAACCGTCGACGGGGATCTCGTTGCCTTCGACGTTGCCGAATTTAAGCCGAGGGACTATGCCGTGTACATGTTCAACTTCAGATCTGAATCTCATTATATCCCGGGGGCTTCGGATCTTCTGCTCTCCGCTGTTATGCAGCAGGCAATCGCGGAGGGAAAAAAATATATCAACCTGGGGCTGGGCATCAATCCGGGGGTCACGTTCTTTAAAAAGAAGTGGAGAGGCGTCGCCTTTCTCCCCCATGCTTTTTGCCTATACCATCCGCCACGAAAAGGGCTTATGGAGATGCTCCTCCAAAGACTATGAGGTAATAAAGTCATGATCGAAAAAATGTTCGGCAAGTT
>CAKKRN010000184.1 GCA_919902745.1 Syntrophaceae bacterium
ATCAGTTGGATGATCGATGCCTTGCCTTGAGTGGACAGCCACTGACATATTCTGGCTTCTTCCGGCATCAGGCCGGCCGCCTCGAACGACGAGAAGATTTCCACGCGGAAGGCATGTTCCGTAGAAGAAAATCTCGGCGGGGGCAGATGCGCAGCGGCCATAGCCGACCGCATGCGATAGATGCCGCTGCCCAGGCGCTCGACGTATCCCGTGCGATAGAAGAGATCGGCAAGCAGACGGTTGCGGGGCGCCGCGCGCGTTCCAAGCTCCGCCATCGACAAACCGTAAGGAAGGCCGCCGGGGCTGTCGATTTCCATTCGTTGCGGATGCATATGCACATAGATGCGCAGCGCGTCAGCAAAGTAATCCCTGTGGGTCACGGCATTCAGAAGCGCCTCCCGGAAGACCGGCTCCGGGATCTCGGGAATTTCCTCTCTGGGGCCTGCCTTTTCAATCCGATAACCGACGCGGAGATTGCGGCGGATGAATCCTGAGGCTGCTTCGAATTGCTCCTCCAATGTTCCGATGGCGTCTATGCGATCCAGGACCATGGCCCGCGTCTCATCGGCGTACTGGCGACGCCCCGTGAGTCCGGGACAAACCATCTCTCTTTCGGCAGCGCGCCGGCTACCTGCCAACCCATTTTTCCCCTCCCCTCCACCATATATTGTGGTTCTCCCCCACGATCCCCACAGCCGATTGTATTTTTTCTTTACAAATCCATTTTCTTCTGATAGAATCCACTCAAAATTAGCTATCTAACGGATTTAAAAGAAGATGAGGCTAAAAAAACTCGAAATTACCGGTTTCAAATCCTTCCGGGAGAAGGTTGTCGTCGATTTCTCCCCCGGGATCAGCGGCATTGTCGGCCCCAACGGCTGCGGCAAGAGCAACATCGCCGACGCAATCCGCTGGGTCATGGGCGAGCAGCGGGTCAAGACCCTCCGCGGGAAGAAGATGGACGACGTGATCTTCAACGGCTCGGAGGAGGCCGCCCCTGTCGGCATGGCCGAGGTCTCCATGATCCTCACGGCGGACGGGCAGCAGTTCCCCGGCAATTACGCGGAATGCAGCGAGATGATGATCGCCCGTCGTCTCTTTCGCGACGGGGAGAGCGAATACACGATCAACAAGATTCCGTGCCGCCTGCTGGACGTCCGGGAATTCTTCATGGGCACGGGGGTCGGCGCCCGGACCTACTCCCTTGTCGAGCAGGGCAGCGTCGCCTCCCTTGTCGAGGCGAAGCCGGAAGATCGGCGGCAGTTCATCGAAGAGGCGGCCGGCATCTCCAAATACAAGAGCCGGAAGGAGTCCGCGGTCCGGAAGATGGAGGCGACCCGGGAGAACATGGTCCGCCTGAACGACATCCTCCGCGAGGTGAAGACCCAGCTCAACACGATCTCCCGCCAGGCGAAGAAGGCGGAGCAGTACAAGGCTCTGAAGCAGTCCCTCAAAGAGGCCGAGCTCACCGTCGCCCTCCAGACCTGTGCCGACCTGTCCGCCTGCCGGGCCTCTCGGGAAGAGGCGAAACAGGCGCTCCAAAACCGGGAGACGGAGGTCCGGACACGCCTACAGTCCATCGAGGCCGCCCTGGAGAAACTGAAGGCGGAGATCCTCGAAAACGATGGCCTGATCTCGGCCCACCAGGAAAAACGCTACGGCACGAAAAACGCTATCAATATCAAGGAACAGGGGATCGAATTCTCCCGACGGAAAATCGCCGATCTTGCCGCGAGACGGGCGAAGGACCTTGCGGAAGGCGAGGCCCTGAAACGGCGCGAGGGCGAGACCGACGGCGAAATCGTTTCCCTCCGGGCCGCCGCGGCCGAGGCGGAAGAGAGGGTCGGGACGCTCCGGAAGGAGGTCGCCGAGGGGGCGCAGGCCCTCGAAGAACTCCGGCGGATGGACCGGACCTGCCGGCAGGCCTTGGAGGAAAAGAAGATCCGGTACATCGACATCGTCACCGAAAAGGCCAAGCTGAAAAACATGGTCGCCGGCCTTGCCCGGATGGTCGAAGACTTCGGGAAACGGGAGGCGAGGGAGGTCCGGGAGATCGAGGAAACCGGGAAGCGATCGGCGGAACTCCGCCGCACGCTGGGAAAACTCCGCTCCGGGCTTGCCGTCGACGAGGAGGGCTTTGCGGAACTTGGACAGAGGCGGGAGGAGATCGCCGACGAGCTGGAACGCGCCCGTTGGGAGCTGACGGAGGCCGAGGAAAAGATCGCCGGACTCCGCGAAGAGAACAGCCGGAAGGCGGCGAGACTCGCCTCGCTCAGGGAATTCGAAGAGAGCTACGCCGGATGCAACGAGGGGGTCAAGTCCCTGATGACAGGCGGCAAGGGGTCCGGCCAGCCGGGTCTCTCCCGCGAGCTCTTCCTGGGCCTCGTCGCCGACCACATCCGCGTCCCAAGGGAGTACGAAACGGCCGTAGAGGCGGTCCTCGGGGAGAAGCTCCAGTACGTCGTGGTGA
>CAKKRN010000185.1 GCA_919902745.1 Syntrophaceae bacterium
GGCGGCATCCTGTCGGTCGGCTTCCTGAACGGGATGGACAACCTCCTCTCCGCCCTCTACTCCTTTCCCGGCGGCTATCTGAGCGACCGCCTCGGCTACAAGCGGGCGCTGATCGTCTTCAACCTCATCGCGATGACCGGCTACGTGATCGTCATCCTCTTCCCCCACTGGCTCGCCGTTCTCGTCGGCGCCGCCTTTTTCCTCTCCTGGTCGGCCCTCTCCCTCCCCGCAACGATGAGCCTTGTCTCCCGGGCGCTCCCGCAGCAGAAGCGGACGATGGGGGTGTCGATCATTTCCCTTGTCCGCCGGGTCCCGATGGCCCTGGGACCGGTCATCGGCGGCGTCCTGATCGGGATCTACGGCGAGAAAACCGGCATCCGTCTCGCCTTCGGCGTGGCCCTCCTGCTGGGGATCGTCTCGCTCGTCTTTCAGCAGGTGATGATCTCGGACGACGGGAACCGCGGAAAAGCGGAAAAGCGGCCGTCGCGTCTCTGGCGGTTCATGAGCCCGGATCTCCGGAACCTCCTCGTCTCCGACATCCTGATCCGCTTCGCCGAGCAGATCCCCTACGCCTTCGTCGTCATCTGGTGCATCAAGATGAACGGGATCAGCGCCGTGCAGTTCGGCCTCCTCACGACGATCGAGATGGTCACGGCGATGCTCGTCTACATTCCGGTTGCCTGGCTCGCCGACCGGACGGGAAAGAAACCCTTCGTCCTGATCACCTTCGTCAATTTCACCCTCTTCCCGCTCTTTCTGCTCTTTTCCCACACCTTCTGGATGATGGCCGCCGCCTTCGTCATCCGGGGGCTCAAGGAGTTCGGCGAACCGACGCGCAAGGCGCTGATCATGGACCTCGCCCCGGAAGATCAGAAGGCGGGAATGTTCGGTCTCTACTACCTTCTCCGGGATATCGTCGTCTCCGCGGCGGCCTTCGCCGGCGGCTTCCTCTGGCTGTTCTCCCCGACCGTCAACCTGCTGGCGGCGACCGCCTGCGGTCTTCTGGGCACGATCTACTTCGCAATCCGGGGACGGGATTTGAAGGGATAAAACGGATATGAAACCCGTAATCGCGATCGTCGGCCGGCCCAACGTCGGCAAATCGACTCTCTTCAACCGCCTGGCCGGCCGGGGCAAGGCGATCGTCATCGATGAACCGGGCGCAACGCGGGATCGCAACTACACCGAATGCAACTGGAATGACCGTCCGTTCACGCTGATCGACACCGGCGGCTTCGAACCGGCCTCCGCAGTGGAGATCCTCGTCCAGATGCGGGAGCAGACGACGCTCGCCATCGAGGAGGCGGACATCATCCTCTTTCTGATGGACGGCCGGGACGGGCTGACCCATTCGGATCAGGAGATCGCGCGGCTGCTCCGGCTGACCGAGAAGAAGGTCTTCTTCGCTGTGAACAAGATCGACGGCCCCCGCCACGAGGCGCTCGTCTCCGAGTTCTACCGCCTGGGGATCGAGACCCTCTACGCGATCTCCGCGCAGCACGGGCAGGGTCTGGACGAGATGATGGACGCCGTTGCGGAGAACCTCCCCGCCGGCGGACCGGTGAGGGAAGTGGACGAAGACCGCATCCGGATCGCCGTCGTCGGGAGACCCAATGTCGGCAAGTCCTCCCTCATCAACCGGATCCTCGGCTACGAACGGACGATCGCGAACCCCGTCCCGGGGACGACGCGGGACGCCATCGACACCCCCTTCACCCGCAACGGGAAGAGATTTCTTCTGATCGATACCGCGGGCATCCGCCGCAAGAGCCGGATCAGCCTCACCCTGGAGAAATACACCATCGTCCAGGCCATCAAGGCGATCGATCAGGCCGACATCGCGCTCATCCTCATCGACGCCCAGGAGGGGATCAGCGAGCAGGACGTCAAGATCGCCGGTCTTGCCATGGAGCACGGAACCGCCTGCATCCTCGTCGTAAACAAGTGGGACTTGATCGAAAAAGACAACAGCACCATCGGAACCCACGTCGAGAATATCCGCTACAACTCGAAGTTCCTCGAGTTTGCGCCCATCATTTTTGTCTCCGCCCTCTCCGGCCAGCGGGTCACAAAGATCTTCGATCTGGTCGAGCGGGTCTACGCCCAGTACACGAAACGCGTCGAAACGGGCGAACTAAACCGGAAGATCCGTGAAATCATTGAGATGAATCCACCGCCCGGCCGCCAGAGCCGGCCGCACATCTTCAACTACATCACGCAGGTCGCGATCAAGCCCCCGACCTTCGTGCTGTTCGTCCGGAACCCGGACGGCATCCACTTCTCCTACGAACGCTACCTGGTCAACCGGATCCGGGAGACCTTCGGTTTCGCCGAGGTCCCGATCCGCCTTTTCTTCCGGAACAAGGGGGACTGAGCGACCCGGTTTGGAACAGAGGCGTCAGCGAATAAGGTCGAAAAAAACAGAGGCGGCTCAGTATTTCCCAGCTGCCTCTGTTTTTCTTTAAATGCCTGACAGGGTCATGCCTGTTTCCCGTGCAGGTAGTCGATCATCGGCTGGGTCACCAGAGGGACGACGTCGCCGATCATGTGGGGCATGAGGTTGTCCATCACCTTGGGCATGAGCGCCGGCATCTGCTCCAGCATGTAGTCGGGCATAGGGACACGGTCGGCCACCCTCTGGAGCATTGTAGGCATGACCTTGGGCATCATCATCGGAAGCAGCCTCGGGAAGAGGATCGGGAACATCGGTTTCATGAGATCAAGCGCGCCCGGGATCTTCCCCATGACCCGCATCATGGGCCCCATGCCGAACGGCATGGCATTGATCAGCTCGGGCCACATGGTGGACATCAGGTTTGCAAAACCCTGCGGCGTCATCAGTGCGATCATGGCCTCGAACACGGCCCACTGTCGCTTGACCTCGGGATTGGGGTCCGGGAAGTCGTAGCCCAATGCGGACGCGGCGAAACGCGCCAGGTCCACGACCTCTATGGGCATCTTCTTTTTGTCAGCACTTACCCGGAGCTGGAATTCACAGCAGGGGCAGAGCGCCAGCACCGTGCCCGCGCCTGCCTCCAGGGCCTCGTTCAAGCGCATCTCTCCGATGTCGGCAGCCACCGCCGGATCCTTGATAAGGGTGAGCACACTGCCGCAGCAGTGGGCCTCCTGGCGATTGTGGTCCATCTCCACGAACTTCACATGGGGGATGGCCTTGATGAGGTCCCGCGGCGGCTCGTAGACGCCCGAAACTCGACCCATGTGGCATGAGTCGTGCCAGGTCACGGTGACCGGCGCCTTGCCGGTGTCCGGGAAGACGAACTCGCCCTTTTTGATCTTCTCCGAAAGGACCTCGCTATAGTGCCTGGAGGTGATATCATAGTCGATGCCGAGCTTTTTGGCCCAGACAGGGTATACATGCCGCCACATCATGTCGCATGCCGGGCATGAAGTGATCACACTTTCAGCGCCCGTATCCTTGACGGCCCGGATGTTTCGGCGAATGATCTCCTCGAATACATCCCACTTCCCGGCTACGAGCATAGGCGTGCCGCAGCAATTCTCGCGGTTCCCCACATAGGTGAAATCCACCCCTGCCGCATCCAGGAGCCGTACGCTCGCCATGCCGATGTCCGGTTCCACGTAACTGGCGGTACAGCCGGCGAAGTAAGCGGCCTTGGCCTTCTTCCCGGGTCCGTGCTTTTCCTTCAGGTCCTCGGGGAACCACGCCGAGCGGTCCTTGCGATAGCCAGCCCAGATGTTCCCCTCCTTCAGGTTGGCCTCGGCCATCATCTCGAAGGGCGGGAACGTCATCTTCTTTTCCTCGTGGATGAGCTTGCCGCGGAGCTTCATCCAGGAGGGCTCGATGGGCAGGGCGGCGGAACAGCGGATATTGCAGAGTTCGCACGTGGTGCAGACGAGGAACGTGTCCACCACCTTTTGGCTCCACTCCTGCTTGCCCTTCATGTACTCCCGCAGCCAGTACCACTTGCCCCGGGGGCTCTGGCTCTCCCAGCCTCGGCCGTAGAACTGATCGCACTCGTCCACGCAGTAGCCGCACTGGGAGCAGCTGTGAGCATACCAGGCCACGTCCGCGGGGATGTCCCGCGAATCCGTCGTCGGCCTCTCTCCCACCTTGGTGAAAACCGCGTTGCCGAAGGGCCTGATGAGCGGTTCGAACAGGCTGCCGAGCCTTACGGCCGCCCCGATGAGCCTCCCGCCGAGCACCTTCCCGGGGTTCAGGATGCCCTTGGGGTCCACCTGTTTTTTGAATGTCGCGAGCCTGGCAAGGCGGTCCTTTCCGAGTACGTCCCTGGCCTTGGTTGAGAAGTAGAGTCCCGTGGCATAGGCGCGGCCGCCATGCTTCTCCGCCAGTTTCATCATGGAGAGAGACAGGCCGAAGACGAAGTTGTAGTTGAAGGCCCGCTCGTCGCCGGGGATGAACCCTAGGATCACCACTTCCGGCTGTCCGGAGGCCGAATTTCGGATCATCACACCTTCCTTGACGACGGGCTGCCGGATCGTCTTTTCCACCGTGGTCATGAAGTCGCCGAAGGAGGAAAGCGGGATGACCACCTCGGCGGGCACCAAACTGGGGCCGAGGCGCTTGACCACCATGAGTTTGAAGCGGTGCTTCCACTCGTGGTGCGCGATCTTGTCGCTCAGGATCTCCGCCCCGCAGTGCGCGACGATCCTGTTGAGCCCTTCCATGACTTTCTCGCGGTCTTTGGTGCGGAAGGTGAGCGTCGTGATGTAGGATGCGGGGAGAAGCACCCGCTCCTCCGCGGGGTGGCCCATGTGCTCCATGAGCGGCGCCTGGTTCTTCATTTCCGCCATCCTCGGGTTGATGAAGACGAGCGACCAGATGGGGAGGTTTTCCTTGTGCATCGCCTCCATCATCTTCTGCAGATCATGGGGATTCGAGCAGCCGATGGAGACCAGTTCCATCACCTCATCAGGCTGAACGCGGATGGTGATCTCGCTGATGAGGCCGGTGATCCCTTCCGCCTCGCTGATCATGTCGAGATCCTTTCCCTCGAACACCTGTACGGCGCCATCCGGCAGGACGACGCGCGCGGAAAGGACCGTGTCCCGGAACCAGCCCGCTTCATACGATCCGAAGCCCGCACCTCCCTGGGCGAGCCAGCCGCCCACGGTAGAGCCCGGATAGCTCGAAGGGTATGTAAGCAGCGTCAGGCCCTCCTTCTTCAGCTCGCGGTCGAGCCTCTCCCATACGATGCCGGGCTGGACCGTGGCGGTCAGTTTCTCTTTGTCAATGGAGAGAACCTTCTTCAGACGGTAGAAATCCACCACAATTCCCTGCTCCACCGGCAAGACCCCGCCGTAGCCCGAAGAGGCCTTGCCCCGCGGGGTGAGCGGGATCCGGTTGCCGGCAGCCCAGGATGCCAGCTTCCGCAACTCCTCTTCACTGACCGGCTGCACGACGGCATCCGGTATGGTATTCCCGATGAGGGGCTTGATCAGGCTCGGCATGGCGGCGATATCGTGGCCGTAGAGCATCCGCTCCACATCATCGAACGTCACGCGGTCCTGAAATGTATTTTTTAGGTACTCGATCAAGGCATTGTTCAGTTTCGTCATGAAGATTTCTCCTTCTTTTTTACGACACGGGAGGGACTTTTCTTCGGGGTGCGGGTGAGAATGGAGAAGATCCGTCCTTTTTCCTGGATTTGCTCTGCAAGAACTTCCCTCATCAAATTACATGCCTGGATGATCTTGGGGTTGGCGATGCGGTAATACAGGTTGACGCCTTCCCGCCTGGTCAAGATAACCCCTCTTGTTTTCAGGATCGCCATGTGCTGGGAGAGATTGGCTTTGCTTAGACCGGTCCTTTCAATCAACTCGTTTGCCGATGTTTCCCCGTCCTTCAGAATATTGATAATTTCCAGTCGTTTGGCATTGGCAAAAATCTTACAGACGTCGGCCTGGAGTTCATATATTTCTTCCATTCATTCCCCCCTATTGTTTAAGAGTTTCAATAGTTGTAAACTTTAATAAAATGAAACAATGTTGTCAAGGGTTTTTTGC
>CAKKRN010000186.1 GCA_919902745.1 Syntrophaceae bacterium
CATCTGTTTACCGGAAAAATCTGGTTAGCCGTCTGATTGGGATGAGGGTATTTTTTGATGATTCCTCATCCATCCCTGCTTCGGCTGTTTGACATTTCTCGGAGCATCCGTTATATGTGCGTTCATAGGGTACTCGAAATCGCGCCTCTCTTGAGGCCGGGATTTCCGCAATCGAGGGGTAAGGCCATGCAGATACAGGAGGTATTTCACTACTTCGGGAACGATCTGAAAAAGGTCGAAGACCACATGGAGATATACCTCCGTTCGGAGGTTCGGCTCATCCCGGAGATCATTCACCACCTGATCGGCAGCGGCGGCAAGCGTTTCCGGCCGCTCCTGCTTCTGGCCACCGCCGAACTCTGCGGCTACCGGGGGGAGCGCCGCTACCCGCTGTCGGCGATCATCGAGTTCATCCATACCGCCACCCTGTTCCACGACGACGTAATCGACCATGCGGAGACCCGGCGGGGGAGGGTTTCCGCAAACCGCGTCTGGGGCAATGCCGCAAGCGTCCTCGTCGGGGATTTCCTCTACTCCAAATCCTTCAAGCTGATGATCGACGATGGGAGCATGGCCATCCTCAAGCTTATCTCCACCACGACGAACACGATGTCGGAGGGCGAGGTCTTTCAGTTGATGAAGGCGGGCGACGTCAACATCACGGAAAAGGAATATCTGTCGATCGTGGAGAAAAAGACCTCGATCCTGATTTCCGCGGCCTGTGCCATCGGCGGCATCCTCGGAAACGCGACGGACGGGCAGATCGAGGCGCTGACCCGCTTCGGCATGAGGCTCGGAACCGCCTTCCAGATCACGGACGACACCCTCGACTACGTCGCCAGGGAGGAAGAATTCGGCAAGGCGATCGGTCAGGATCTCCGGGAGGGGAAGCTGACGCTCCCGCTCATCCGGACCATGAAAAAGTGCACACCGGAAGAAAGGACCTTCATCCGGACGGGGATCGAGAAAAAGGATGGGGAGGCGACCGCCGGGATCATGGACGTGATGCATCGTTACGACGGGATCCCCTATGCCCTGAGGAAGGCCAGAAACTGCATCGACGAGGCGCGGGGGTTTCTCTCCCCCTTTGACGACTCGGATGCCAAAACCGCGCTGCTGACCATCACGGACTACATCCTCGACAGACGACTGTAAC
>CAKKRN010000187.1 GCA_919902745.1 Syntrophaceae bacterium
AGGACGAGCGTGGGATGGATCCGGACCATATCCGGACGGAGCGCGATGGTCTTCCGGATGGTCTCGGCGAAACGGTCGGGGCTGTCCCCGGGCAGACCGGCCATCAGATGGATTCCCGTTTCGAAACCCTTTTCCGTAAGCAGCGCGAGCGCCCGGACGGTGTCGGTTTCCGTGTGACCCCGACGGGATTCAATCAGCACGCCGTCATGCAGCGACTGCGCCCCCACCTCTACGGTCGTGACGCCGGCGGTCTGGAAAAGATCGAGAGCCTCATTGTCGATCCCGTCGGGACGCGTTGAGATCCGGATGCCGTCCACCGCTCCCTCCCGGAGAAAGGGTGCGGCCATGTCGAGCAGGCGGCGCTGTTCCTCCCGTTCCATCCCGGTGAAAGTCCCGCCGTAAAACGCGATCTGCACCGGGCCGCCCCTCCGCGGGGCGCTGACCAGATGGGCGCGGACGGTTTCGGCGAACGCCGCTTCCGTGACTCTCTCCGGGCGATCCCCCGCGGTCAGTCGCTCGTTGCAGAACAGACAGCGGTGGGGACAGCCCCGGTTCATCAGGAAGACGGGGATGATCATTCGAGCTTCTCCATGGCGATTCGGGCCGCCTGCTGCTCCGCGTCCTTCTTGCTCCGGCCTGCTCCCGTCGCGATCACCCGCTCGCCGATCACGAGGCTCGTCTCGAAGCGCTTGTCGTGGTCCGGGCCGGTTTCGGAGATCACCATGTAGCGCGGCATTTCCCGGAACAGAACCTGGCATATCTCCTGGACGGCGGTCTTGTAATCCCTGTAGATCGTGGAGAGATCCCTCTCCTCGATGAGCGGTTCGAAAAGCCGGCCGATAAAGGCGGCGGTCCGGTCGAAACCGCCGTCCTGGTACATCGCGGCGATGACCGATTCGAAGGCGTTTGCCAGAAGCGAGGATTTCATCCGGCCGCCGGAACCCTCTTCCCCTTTGCCGAGAAGAAGGTGTTCCCCGATTCCGAACCTCCGGGCCAGTTCCGCCAGCGGCTGTTCGTTGACGACGGAGGCCCGCAGTTTCGAGAGCTGCCCTTCGGAATGGTCGGGAAATTTTCTCATCAGCATGTCGCTGACGGTCAGCTCCAGGACGGCGTCGCCTAGAAACTCCAGCCGTTCATTGTCCCGGCAGGCGAGGGCCGCATTTTCGTTGACGAACGACCGGTGCGTCAACGCGTTGTCCAAAAGAGCGATATCCGCAAAATACCAGCCGAGCCGTTCCTCCAACCCCATCAGGGTCTGAACCCGTTCCTCATTCATGA
>CAKKRN010000188.1 GCA_919902745.1 Syntrophaceae bacterium
ACGCGTCTGACGCGGGCGGAGCGCCGGCAGAAGGAGCGTGAGGCGAATTTGAAGCACTGGGAGGAGCAGGACGCGCTCCTGCTTCGCCACCGCCAGGAGGCCTACGAGATCGGAGGCGCGGTCCAGACGGAGCGCCTCGCGAAGCAGGGCAAGAAGACGATGCGGGAACTCATCCGGATGCTGATCGATCCCGGAACGGATTTTTTCGAACTGGGACTCGACGCCGGGTACGACATCGGCAAAAAAAGGCTCCACGGCGGGCCGGCCTATGAGGAGGAAAAACGAGGGCATATTCCCGGCGGCGGTGTTGTAACCGGCGTCGGTATCGTCCACGGAAAAGACTGCATGATCTTCGCCAATGAAAACCGGGTTGCGGCCGGGAGCTACTTTCCGATCACCTTGAAGAGGCACATGCGGGCCCAGGCGATCGCCGAGCAGTGCGGCCTCCCCTGCATCTACATCGCCGATTCCGGCGGCGTCAACCTGCCGCTGCAGGTCGGCAGCTTCGCGGACGACGGCCATTTCGGATCGATGTTCTACAACATGTGCCGGATGTCGGCCAAGGGGATCAAACAGTACACCCTCTCCACCGGCGGAAACACCGCCGGCGGCGCCTACATCGTCTATCTTGCCTCCGAATCGATCATGATCGAGAAGATGGCCTACGCCTTTCTGGCCGGTCCGCCGATGGTGAAATCCGCAATCGGCGAGACCGTTGCGATGGAAGACCTGGGCGGCGCCTATGTCCATACGCAGCACTCCGGCGGTTGCGATCACCTGGTCCATACCCAGCAGGAGGGGATCGAGAAGCTTCGGGCGATGATGGAATTCGAACCGGCGCAGAAGATCTGCATCGAGCGGCGTGCGTCGCGGGAACCGCGATACGACTTTCGGGAGATGATGGCCTCCACCCCGATCAACACCTACCAGCACATCAACATCCGCGACACGATCCAGTGTCTCGCCGACGACAGCTATTTCCACGAATACAAGGCGAAGTATGGCCTCGCGCGGGGGGAATCGATCGTCTGCGGGAAAATGTGGCTCAAGGGGATCCCCGTCGGGGTGATCGCGTCGAACGCCGGCGGGGTGATCTATATCGAGGCGGCGCGGAAGGCGACCGAATGGATGATCCGCTGCGGCAACTCCCGGATCCCCGTCCTGTTCCTACAGGGTTCCCCCGGGTATATGGTCGGCAAGGCGGAGGAGTGGGGCGGGATCGGCAAGTACGGCGCCGACATGGTCCGAGCCTGCACCTGCCTCGAGGCGCCCAAGGTGACCTACGTGATCGGTCCCGACCACGGCGCGGCCAACTACGGAATGTGCGGCCGGGCGTTCAAACCCCGTTTCGCCTTCACGAACATGCGCGGCCGGACGACGGTCATGTCCGGCGAGACGGCCGGGTTCATCCTGGAGACGGTCCGGCGGAAGAACATTACGGACAAGGGCGGGGCGGTCGACGAGGCGGAGATGGCCGCATTCCGGCAGCAGATGCGTAACCGTTACGATGAGGAAGGCCACCCCTTCTACACCGGGTCTCTTCTGTTTCACGACGGCGTCATCACCTTCGGCGAGGCGCGGGAGCGGCTCGCGCGGGCGTTCGAGATCGCCCTCCACGTGCCGATCCGGGAATCGGTCTGGGGAGACATGAAGGTCTGAGGCCACAAAGGTCATTCCCGCGAAAGTGCGAATCCATCTGAACGTACCTGCATGACGGGTCGTTGAGGAGAATTGTATGGCCGACATTCTGTTGCGGGAAAGAATGGAAGAGGGGATCCTGATCCTGACCCTGAACCGTCCGGAGGCGATGAACTGTTTCAATTTCGATCTGATCGCGGCGCTCGCCGATGTGATCCGCGAGGCGAACTTCGATATGGATTTACGGTGCATCATCATCACCGGCGCCGGAGGCGAGGACCCGAAGAAGGCCTCCTTTTCGACGGGGGCCGATCTGAAGGAGCGCCGAACCCTAAGTCCGGATCAGGTCCGGCGTTTCATCTTCACGATTCGGAACACCTTCACCGCCGTGGAACAGGTCCGGGTACCGGTCATCGCGGCGATCAACGGATTTGCATTCGGCGGCGGGATGGAACTCGCGCTCGCCTGTGATCTCCGGATCGCGTCGTCCAACGTGATCATGGGGCTCACCGAGACGAGTCTCGCGATCATTCCGGGGGCGGGCGGCACGCAGCGGCTGCCGCGGATCATCGGGATCGCGAAGGCGAAGGAGCTGATCTTCACCGCGCGCCGGATCGACGCGCGGACGGCGCTGGATATCGGTCTCGTCAATCGGGTTGTTGAACCGGCGGAATTGATGCCCGCGGCGCGAGTTCTTGCCCGGGAGATCGCGAAGAACGGTCCCATCGGCGTCAGTCAGGCCAAGTTTGCGATCAACAACGGCATGGAGGCCTCCCTCGGCGTGGCCCTCCCGCTGGAGTCCAAAGCCTACGAGGTAACGATCCCGACGAAAGACCGGCTTGAGGCGCTGGCCGCCTTTGCGGAAAAGCGCAAACCGGTCTTCAAGGGGGAGTGAACTGTTTCAGATCCGATCTTCCTCGGGCAGACAAGCCTCCCGCCATTTGCGGACGGAATTGATCAGAAAGATCTTTTCGGCATTTTTCAGTTCGGAAAGGCTCACCGTTTCTTCCGATATCTCCCCGTTTTCCAAAAGCTCCGTGCGGTAGGCGCCGTTGAGAAGACCGCAGCATAGCGGCGGCGTTACCCGTCGGCCGTTGCGGAGAATCACCACGTTGGCGATGCAGGATTCCGTCACCTCTCCCGCTTCGTTGTACAGCAGAACGTCATCGGCGTCCGGGCAGGAGGCCCTGGCCTTTTCGTAACGCTCCCGCCGGGTCGTTTTGTGAAAGAGAAAGGGGTCGCGGGATGGGACGGCCTCTTTTGCGAGCCGCACCCGGAGAGGACGGCCGGCGGGCGGCTCCAGCGGCGCGGCTTGGCATTCCACTGCCCCATTCCTGGACAGCAGAAGGCGTATCCGGCAGGGTCCGGGGAAAAGCGGCGGAACCACGGCGGTCAGCCTGTTGAGGATGTACGGTTCGTCATAGGGATAGTCGAAGTAGAGAGCGGAGTCCCGCAGGCGGTCCAAATGGCGCGACATCAGGAAGAACCCTTCCTCCGGGGTCCAGAGCAATGTTTCCAGCAGATCGAAAGGGGCGGGGGAAGGGGGGTCCAGAATGATCCTGGCCTTGGTCAGACATTCCTCATACTCCTCCTCCGTGGTGGAGTCCCAGACAATGCCGCCGCCGACACCGTATTCGGCCCGGGAGGTTTCTTTGTCGATCAGCGTGGTCCGTATCGCCACGTTGAACAGGGCCCGGCGGCCCGGGCCATAGCAGCCGATCGTGCCGGTGTAGATGTTCCGCGGGGTTGTCTCCACGGCGGCAATGATTTCCATGGTCTTCGCCTTCGGGGCGCCCGTGATGGAAGCGCATGGGAAAAGCGCCTTCAGAATATCCGGCAGGGATGAGGCCGTCCGGGCCTCAACGGTGGAGGTCATCTGCAGGACCGTCGGGTATTTTTCGATATCGAAAAGATGGGGGACCTTTACGCTGCCATAGCGCGCAACGCGTCCCAGATCGTTGCGGATCATGTCCACGATCATGACGTTTTCCGCCCGGTTTTTCTCGGAGTGGTGAAGCCGGCGGCTGTTTTCCCGGTCCTCGGCGGAGGTTCTCCCCCGGTCCGCCGTTCCCTTCATCGGCTTGGAGAAGATCCGGTCACCCTGCAGCGAAAAGAAAAGCTCGGGAGAAGCGGAGCAGATGGAAAAAGGGCCGGCGTCCACGAAGGCGCCGTAGCGGGCATCGGCGCAGGTCTTCAAAAAGAACGCCCAGGGGTCTTCCCGGAAAGCGCTCCATTGGCGAAGGGTATAATTGACCTGGTAGGTATCGCCGGCGGCGATGTGGTTCTTGATCCGGGCGATGGCGGCCCCATACTCCTCCCGGCTCACGGAGGGACGCCATGTCGGGTTGCCGGAGGGTTTCCCGGCGGCGGGCAGTGCCGTCAGGATGGCCGGCGGGCCGAAGATGCCGAAACAGGCGAACGGGAAAGCGGTTGCCGAACGGGTGCGCAAGGCCGAATCGAAGGCCGGCGCCGCCTCATACCCGATCCAGCCCGCGGCGTAGAGACCGTCGCGCCCGACAAGCTGCTGAACCTCCGCCAGCAGCGGCATGACGTCGGAAAGGGTTCCGGCCCGCAGGACGGCTCGGGGACGCGTGAATTGCATCCAGCGCCGGCTCTCTGGGTCGTGAATAAGCACATGTTTCATCTGAAAATGCGCCAACAACTTATCGAATTC
>CAKKRN010000189.1 GCA_919902745.1 Syntrophaceae bacterium
GGAGTGAAGAAAGATGAAAAAAATCGGTTTTATCGGTCTCGGAATCATGGGAAAGCCCATGAGCAAGAATCTGTTGAAGGCGGGGTATCCGCTCGTCGTGTACGACATCGTCGCCACGGCGGTCGATGAGGTCGTGCAGGCAGGGGCGGAAAAAGGCGCCTCCCCGAAGGACGTCGCCGCAAAGGCGGACATGGTCATCACGATGCTCCCCAACTCGCCGCAAGTGAAGGAGGTCGTCTTGGGGAAGGACGGCCTCATTGAAACCATGCGACCCGGCTCGATCCTGATCGACATGAGCTCCATCGCCCCGCTCGTCAGCCGCGAGGTCGCCGCCCGGCTTGCCGAAAAGAAGATCCGGATGCTGGACGCCCCGGTCAGCGGCGGTGAACCGAAGGCGATCGACGGAACGCTCTCGATCATGGTCGGAGGCAACCAGGCCGACTTCGATGAATTCCTGCCCGCCATGAAGACGATGGGCGCCTCCGTCGTCCTCTGCGGTGAAATCGGGGCAGGAAACGTCACGAAGCTCGCCAACCAGATCGTCGTCGCCGCCAACATCGCCGCCGTCTCCGAGGCCCTGGTTCTGGCCACCAAGGCGGGCGTCAACCCGGATCTCGTTTTTCAGGCCATCCGGGGCGGCCTGGCCGGCAGCACGGTGATGAACGCCAAGGCCCCGATGATGATGGACCGGAATTTCAAGCCCGGTTTCCGGATCAACCTCCACATCAAGGACCTGAACAACGTGCTGGACACCGCGAAAGGGATTGCGGCGCCGACGCCGCTCACCGACGAAGTCATGAAGATGATGCAGTCGCTCCGGGATGAGGGAATGGGCGACGCCGACCACAGCGCCCTGGTCCGATACTACGAAAAGATCGCCGGGATCGAGCTGCACCGGTAAAAAAACACCGGATCAAACGGCAGACAGGTTGAAGACCTTTTGAAAGAAACCATGATCGGATATCCTGCCTCCGTATCGTCACCGCATATTGGGGAGGATTTTCATGACCGTTCAACATGCAAAACTGAATACCTGGGTTAAGGAAGTGGCCGACCTTTGCCGGCCCGATTCCGTCTATTGGTGCGACGGCAGCCGGGAGGAGTATGACCGCCTGATGAAGCGGATGGTGGAAGGCGGCATGGCCACGCCGCTTCAAAAACGTCCGAACAGCTTCCTCTTCCGCTCC
>CAKKRN010000190.1 GCA_919902745.1 Syntrophaceae bacterium
CCGGGCAGCATGGCCAAAGGAGAAAAACAGTGGCTTTCTTTTCCGAAGATGAAGGGATGCATTATGAAGGGTATTGCATCCGACCGCCCAGCGAGGCGGACAGCATCCTCCTTCAGGTTACGCTGGGTTGCTCCCATAACCGCTGCGCCTTTTGCGGCACCTATCGCGACAAGCGCTTCCGGATCAAGGACGAACGGATCATTCGGGGCGACATCCTCTATGCCGCCCGGCACATGCAACACGAGGACCGCCTCTTTTTGATGGACGGCGACGCGCTGATCATTCCCCAGCCAAGGCTGATGTCGATCCTGGAGAGGATCAGGGAGCATCTGCCGTGGGTGAAAAGGGTCGGGGCCTACGCGAATGTCAAGAGCATCAAGATGAAATCCGTGGAAGAGCTGAGGCAACTGCGCCAAACCAACCTCGGCATCCTCTATTACGGCGTCGAGACCGGCGATGACGACATCCGAACTGCGATCCATAAAGGTTCCACGGCCGCGACATGCATCGAAATGGGGCGCCGGGTCAAGGAGGCGGGCATCCGGTTATCGGCCACGGTTCTTCTGGGCATCGGCGGCCGCGAGAACTCGCTCCGGCATGCCCGGGCGACGGGCGAGCTGTTGAGCGCCATGGACCCCGATTTTGTCGGGGCCTTGACGGTGATGCTCATTCCCGGAACACCTCTTTACCAGGATTGTGTGAACGGGACATTTGCATTGCCCGATGAAGCCGGGTTGCTCAGAGAATTGCGGGAAATGATCGCCTATACCCATTTGACCAGGGGATATTTTTTCTCGAACCACGCCTCCAATTACCTGTCGGTCAAGGCCAAGCTGCCCAGCGGCAAGCAGAAGGCCCTCGATCTGATCGACGCGGCCCTGCGGGGAGAGGTCGGCCTGAAACCCGAGTGGATGCGGGCGCTGTAACGGGTGGGGCGCTATTTTTTTGCGTAGGATTGCCCGGCAAAAACGGCCCGCACTTCGGCGGCTGAGGTGGCCTTTTGCAGCCGGCCCATCCGCTCGGCCTCTTCTTTCTGCAGGGCCTGCACGTTTGTCAGCACCGCTTCGAGTTTGTTCGCCGGAAACTTGACCGCGCCGTCCTCGTCCATGTGGATGATCTCGCCCGGACAGACGTCCATTCCCCCCACCGATACCGGCACGTTCACCGCATACACCGCCATGTTGCCGTGCCCCGCGGACACACCGGTCAGCATGTACTGGAACTTCATCGGGCGGATCTCGTCCAGGTCGCGCGAAGGGCCGTTGGAGATCACCCCCAGACAACCCACCGCCTTCATCGCCGAGGTCATGTTGGCGCCCGACAAACCCACCTTGCCCGCAATCTCGGGCGGGAACTTCTGCTGCAGGACCAGGATCGTCGGCTTCGGAGAGGCGTCGAGCGCATCGATGACATCCATGAAGGTGAGCCGGTTGAAGCCCGGGTCGGGCAATCCATAGACGCAGGTGACCGCATAACCTACGGTTCGCCCAAGCTCGGGGTACATGCAGCGAATCGTCTGGTCGGTATACCAGTTCTCGGTCCAGGGATTGTAAAGCCCCAGACAGAGGGGGTTCAACGGATAGGTGGCCACCACGTTGGTGATGGACGGGGTGTCAAAATCCTTGAGCGCCTGCAACATCTCCAGTTCCGTCATTTTTGCCATGCGAAAAAACCTCCTGTGCCATGGTAAGGGTAAGAAAAGTGATCGTGTTTATTTGTTTGCATCTGCCTTCATGGCCATCGCCCCTTCAATCGTACCCAGGCGTGACTTCAGAGAACGTTGATCCCCGCCCATGACGGCGGCGTAATAGACGGTGTTCGCCATCACCTTCTTCACGTACTGGCGCGTCTCCGCAAACGGAATCGTCTCAATATAGATCGCGCCCTCGAGCGGTTTTGCGTCGCACCAACTGCGTGCACGGCCCGGACCGGCATTGTAAGCGGCGGCGGCCAGCGCCGGGTTGCCGCCAAACCCATCAAGCACGTGCCGCAGATAGTAGGCGCCGAGCGCGGCGTTCACCTCCGGCCGTCCCAGGCGGGACGTGTTAAAACCCTTCATGCCGATTTTCCTTGCGATCCGTCGCGCCGTCGACGGCAGCAACTGCATCAATCCCGAGGCGCCCGCCGAAGATTTGGCGTCGGAGATGAAGCGGCTCTCCTGACGAACCAGCCCGAAAACCAGCGGTTCATCGAGTTTTCGGGCGCGCGCCTGCTTCGAAAGCACATTGCCGTAGGGTTCAGGGTAGCGCAGCGTGAAATCGTGCTCGGCGACCGTGCGGTCGGCCGTGTTGATGACGCGGTCCCAGATCCCGTTAACCCTCGCCAGCTCTGCGGCGGCCAGCAATGCCCGGTCGTTCATCTTGCGGACGGTCCACAACCACTCGGTCGAGGCCTCGGTCCGCAAGCCGAGCCGGTAAAGCGCCAGCGCCCGCTGCATGCCGG
>CAKKRN010000191.1 GCA_919902745.1 Syntrophaceae bacterium
ATCATGGCAGAGGGGAAAATCCGTTCGACCGATGAGAAGTTCATGCGCCGGGCCCTCACGCTGGCCCGGAAAGGGGAAGGAAGCGTCAGCCCGAATCCGCTGGTCGGCGCCGTCATCGTCCGAGAGGGCCGGATAATCGGCGAAGGCTGGCACCGCTGCTGCGGTGAAAATCACGCGGAGATCAACGCCATCCGGGACGCGACGGAAACCGTCGCGGGGGCGACCTTCTACATCACGCTGGAGCCGTGCAGCCATCACGGCCGGACTCCCCCGTGCGCGGAGGCCCTGATCGCGTGCCGCCCCGGCCGCGTGGTCGTCGGCACCGTCGATCCCAACCCCCTCGTCTCCGGGAGGGGCATCGAGGCCCTCCGGCAGAGCGGCATCGAAACAGAGGTCGGCCTCCTCGAGGAGGCCTGCCGGGAGAGCAACCGAATCTTTTTCAAATACATCCGTACCGGCCTTCCCTATGTCACCCTCAAGTTCGCACAGACCCTCGACGGCAGGATTGCCGCCGCCTCGGGCCACTCGCGCTGGATCAGCTCGCCCCCGTCGCTTCGCTTCGCCCACCGTTTGCGGGCGGTCCACGACGCGATCCTCGTCGGCGCCGACACGGTTCGGATGGACAATCCGGAGCTGACCTGCCGCCTCGTCCGGGGCCGGAACCCGCTGCGGATCGTCGTGGATTCCGTTCTCAGGCTCTCGCCGGATGCCACCATTTTTTCAGACGGAAAACGGACGGTCGCGGTTGCGACGCGCCGCGCCCCTGTGGAGAATCGGCGTCTTCTGGAGAAGAAGGGAGTCGAGGTCCTGGAGATCGGGGAGGATCCGGCGGGACGCGTCGATCTCCACCAACTCCTGACCGTTCTGGGAAAGCGGAAGATCTCTTCCGTTCTGGTCGAAGGCGGCGCCGCCGTGGCCACCGCATTTCTGAAGGGAAACCTCGTAAACCGCCTGTTGATCGTCCTCGCCCCGAAGATCGTCGGTGGAGGGGTCAACGCCGTCGGCGACCTGGGCATCCGGCGGATGGACGACGCCCTCGGTTTTTCTTTTCAACGGTTCACCCGCTGCGGGGCAGATCTCATCCTCGATGCCCGGATCGGCTGCCCAACGATAGAACCAGCCGCTCCGCCGCCCGGATCCCGTCGAGGGCGGAGCTGATGATCCCGCCGGCGTAACCGGCCCCCTCCCCGCAGGGATAGAGCCCCGTCAGGTTCACGCCCTGCCCGTCCTCGCCCCGGGTGATCCGGACCGGCGAAGAGGTTCGGGTCTCCACGCCGATGAGGATCGCCTCTCCGGTGATGAATCCCGGCATCTTCCGTTCGAATTCGGCAAAGCCCCGTTTCAGCCCCTCCACGACAAAGGGAGGGAGAACCTCCCGCAGGTCCGCCCCCTTGACGCCCGGCAGAAAACTGCACCTCCCGATCGGCGAATGATTTTTTCCCGACAGGAAATCGGTCAGCCGCTGCGCCGGGGCGCAGTAATCCGAGCCTCCCGCCAGAAAGGCCCTCTCCTCCCAATGCCGGCGGAAGGCCAACCCCGCGAGCGGTCCTTCTCCCCCGAGGTCCTCGCTTTGGACATTGACGACCACCGCACTGTTCGCGCAGGGGCTCTCCCGCCGGAGACGGCTCATTCCGTTCGTGATCACGCCGCCGGCCTCCGCACTGCACCCGATCACATGCCCGCCGGGACACATGCAGAAGGAATAGCAGGAGCGGTTCAGCGCCCCGACCTTCGCCGTGAGGAAATAATCCGCGGGGGGCAGGTCCGGATGGCCCGCCCATCGTCCGTACTGGATACGGTTGATCAGTTCCTGGGGATGTTCGACACGGAGACCGATCGCAAACGGTTTGGGCGCCAGCGCAACCCCCCTCTCCGCCAGTTTCCGGTAGGTATCGGCGGCGGACTGACCGGTTGCGAGAATGAGATGGCCCGTCCTGATCTCTTCGGAATCGTTTACGACAATGCCGACAAGGCCTCCCCGATGGATCCGAAAGTCGGTCACGCGCGCGCCGAAACGGACCTCGCCGCCCAGACCGATCAGCCGCTTCCGGAGATTGACGACAACCTCCCGCAGGCGGTCCGTTCCGATGTGAGGACGGGCATCCACGAGGATTTCGGCCGGCGCCCCCATATCCACAAGAACCCGCTTGACCCGGGAGGCGCAGGGGTTTTTGACGCGGCTGGTCAGCTTGCCGTCGGAAAAGGTTCCCGCCCCGCCCTCGCCGAAGTGGACGTGACTTTCGGGATTCAGGATCCCCTGTTCCCAGAAGGCGCGGACATCGGCAAGCCTCTCCGGAACAGCCCTGCCCCGCTCCAGCAGAAGGACGGGAACCCCCTTTTCGGCAAGGGTCAGGGCGGCAAAAAGCCCCGCCGGCCCGCAGCCGGCCACGACCGGCCTTCGCTCGAAAACAGCAGAGCCGGCGGACGCTCCCCGGGACTCATCCGGACTATCCGCCTCTTCGGTCACGCTGACCCCCGCCGTCTCCCGTTCCGGCGCCGGTCGCCAATCCACGCCGTCCGCCAGGCGGACAACGAGCAGATAGACAAAGCGGGGCGGACGGGTGCGCCGCGCATCGATCGAGCGGCGGATCACCCGGATATCGGCGATCGCCCCGTCGGGAAGGCCGAGAAGGGAGGCGACCCGGATGGGCAGAAGAGCCTCCCGCTCGCCGAGGGCAAGTGTCAAACCATTGATCTTCAAGACCATTGCGTTTTCACCGTTGAAAAAGGGAAAATATTGTTATAGAGACTCAATCAATGCGCGGAACGGGCGGATCGCGTTGATCTGCCTCCCGCCGAAAGGAAAATCGATGTCCTGGTATGCCGTCCATACGCGAAGCCGTCACGAAGACCGGGCCTGCCTCGGTCTTCTGCAAAAGTCCTTTCACGCCTTTTTACCCAAAATGGAGGTGTGGAGCAAGCGGAAAGACCGGCGGAAGAAAATCATGATCCCGATGTTTCCGGGGTATCTTTTCGTCGAACTCCCCACGCTGGACAATGAAATCAAGGTGGACGTCCTGAAGACCTTCGGCGTCGTGCGCATCCTCGGAAAGCCCAGAAGCGCGGACCCGATCGCGGTCCCCGACGACAAGATCGACGCCATCCGGCGGATCGTCGATTCGAGGGTGGAGGTGAAGCAACTCCAGTACCCGAAGGTCGGCGAACCGGCCCGCATCGTCGACGGCCCCTTCAAGGGGGTCGAAGGCCTGGTCCTGAAAACAGACTATGCAAAAGAACTCTTCGTGATCTCCATCGAACTTCTCCAGCGTTCCGTCGCGATCAAACTGGAAGGATTTCAGATCGCCAGACTCTGATCCGGATACTCCCCGTTCCGGATGACATCGGGCGCTTTATTGATTTTCCCTTGACTTTCCCCCGCGGATGCGCCAGAAAGTCCGGTCATGCGTGGGAAGCGTCCCTTATTTTTTTAATGGCGTCGGACAAATGGCGGGGACAGATTTGAAATCTGTCCCCAACGGAAATTTCCCAATCGCAGACATCGGCCGCAGCTTTTTTTAGGAGACAGGAGCGTTGAAAGGACATATCATCATCGACAGGGAGCTGTGCAAGGAGTGCCATCTCTGCATTCACGCATGCAAAAAGGGGCTGATCACCCCCTCAAACGAATACAATTCCCGGGGCTACCGCCCGGTCTGTTTCAAGGAAGAGGGGGACGAATGCACCGGTTGCACCCTGTGCGCGATCACCTGTCCGGATATCGCGATCGAGGTTTACCGTGAATAAAGTGCTGATGCAGGGAAACAAGATCATCGGAGAGGCCGCCATTCGGGCGGGATGCCGCTTTTACGCGGGCTATCCCATCACCCCGCAGAACGAAATTCCGGAATACATGGCCGAGCGCCTGCGCGAGGTCGAAGGGGGCGTTTTCATCCAGTCGGAAAGCGAGGTTGCGGCCATCCACATGGTGATCGGGGCCAGCGCCGCCGGCGCCCGCTCGATGACCTCCTCGTCAAGCCCGGGAATCTCGCTCAAACAGGAGGGGATCTCCTCGCTGGCGGCTTGCGAACTTCCCGCCGTGATCGTCAACATGATGCGGGGCGGTCCGGGGTTGGGCAACATCAGCCCGTCCCAGGGGGACTACTTCCAGGCCACCAGGGGCGGCGGTCACGGAGATTATCGCGTCATCGTTCTCGGCCCCGATTCGGCTCAGGAGTTGGCCGACCTGACGATGGACGCGTTCGACCTTGCCGACCGGTACCGGACGCCGGTCATGATCCTCGCCGACGGCATGATGGGACAGATGATGGAGCCGGTGATCTTCAAGACGCCGAAACCGAGGGCCTATCCGGAAAGCTTCATCATGAAGGGAGCGGGCGCCGGCAAGAGCAAGATCATTCGGGGATTGATCCTCGACCCTCTGGACATGGAGGAACACAACTGGACGCTCGACCGGAAGTACCAGGTGATCGCCCGGAAGGAAACCCGCCATGAGCTCTACAAAGCGGATGACGCGGAATTAATCCTCGTTGCCTACGGGACGGGCGCCCGGATCGCCAAAGGCGCCATCAAACGCCTGCGCGAGTCGGGGCTGCGGGTCGGGCTTTTCCGCCCCATCACACTCTGGCCCTTCCCGACGAACGAGCTTCGGGATCTCGCGAAAAAGATTGAAAACTTTCTCGTTTTTGAGATGAGTACCGGTCAGATGGTGGAGGATGTTCGTCTCGCCATTCAGGGGCGCGCCCGGATCGGCTTCCACGGCCGTCCCGGCGGCGTGGTGCCGACCCCCGTTGAACTGGCCAACGTCGTCATGCGCAAGTATGACCGTAAGGAAGGGATCATCGACCACTATTAGTCACCCGCCGTTCCCATGATGGCGATAACGACTTGAAACAATCAGGGATTTTATGATGAAAAAAGTTTTCGGCAGACCCCAAAGCATGAAGAAAAACATCTTTCACTATTGTGCGGGATGCGGTCACAGCATCGCCCACCGGCTGATCGCCGAGGTGATCGATGAACTGGACATCCGCGGCATCACGATCGGCGTCCCGCCGGCGGGATGCGCCGTTCTCGCCTACAACTATTTTGATATCGACATGATCGAAGCGCAGCACGGACGGGGACCGGCCACAGCGACCGGGATCAAGCGGGTTCTACCGGACCGCATCGTCTTTTCCTACCAGGGGGACGGCGATCTGGCCGCCATCGGCATCGCGGAAAGCTTCCATGCGGCCAACCGCGGGGAGAACATCACCGTCGTCTTCATCAACAACGCCGTGTACGGCATGACCGGCGGCCAGATGGCCCCGACCTCCATGCTGGGCCAGAAGACAACGACCTCGCCGGCGGGAAGAAACAATGTTCTGGACGGCTACCCGATCCAGGTCTCCGAGATCTTCTCGCTGCTTCCCGGAACGGCCTACATCGAACGATGCACGGTCAACTCCCCGGCCAGCATTCTCAAGACCCGGAAGGCGATCCGCAAGGCGTTCCAGTATCAGATCGACGGCCTCGGCTTTTCCCTCGTCGAGATCCTCTCCCCCTGTCCGACGAACTGGAAGATGACGCCGATCGAATCCTGCCGCTGGATCGACGAGGTGATGAGCAAATCGTTCCCCCTCGGCGTCATCAAGGATCTCCCGGCCGCAGCGAAAGGAGAACGTAAGAAGGGGGAACAGCGCCATGATGGTTAAAACCATATTCTCCGGTTTCGGCGGTCAAGGGGTGCTCATGATGGGCTATTCCCTGGCCCACGGCGCGATGAGCGCCGGTTATAACGTCACCTTTCTGCCTGCTTACGGCGCAGAGGTCCGGGGCGGAACGGCCAACTGTACGGTCGCCGTGTCGGACGACGAGATCGCCTCGCCCATCGCCTCGGAACCGGACTACATTGTCGTTCTGAACACCCCTTCCCTCTACACCTTTCAGAACCGCATGGCGCCCGGCGGCGCCCTTTTCCTGAACTCCTCGATCATCGCCGTCGAACCCTCGCGGCACGACGTCCGGATCTTCAAGATCCCCTCCTCGGAAATGGCCGAAAAGTTGGGGAACCCGCGAACGGCCAACACGGTGATGATGGGCGCTTTCCTGAAAATCACCGGCCTCGTGCCGCCCGACATTTATCTGCGCAGCATGGAGACGGTGATGGGAAGCAAGAAGAAATCGGTCATCGAGATCAACCGCAAGGCCTTTGCGGCCGGGCATGAATTTTTGAAGATAGCGGAATAAAAGCGATCCTATTGGAGGCGTCGATCGAAATGGCAGTCAAGCAAATCTCCGTCCTGCTGGGCAACGTCCCGGGAACCCTTTCCCGGCTGACGAACATCCTCGACAAGGAAGACATCACGGCGAAGGCCCTGCTCGCCGCCAGCGCCGCGGAAAGCAGCACGGTCCGGATGGTCGTCAACGACCCGGAGCGGGCGGCGGCGATCCTGGAGAGCTTCGGTTTCAATTACGAGGTCACCCCGGTTCTCGCCGCCGAGGTGCCGCTCCATCCCGGCGGAATGAACGCAATCCTGAAACCCCTCACCAAGGCGGAGATCAACATCCACTATCTCTATACCACGATCAACCGGATCGGCGAGGAGACGATCGTTATCCTCGGCGTGGACAAGCTCGACGAGGCGCGGGAGGTGCTCCGGCGGAACTGGATCCATCTGATCGAGGATGAGATCTATTCCCTCTGAGTCGTAT
>CAKKRN010000192.1 GCA_919902745.1 Syntrophaceae bacterium
GATGATGGAAAGGCATTATGAGCCCTGAAGGAAAGATCGTCTGGCAGCAGCGCTCCCTCCGTTTCAATCGCCCCTTCCTCCAGCCGCTGGCCGTCGGTCTCGTCTGCGCGATATTTATCGCCCTGATCCTGACGATGGGGATCATGGACCTCCAACGGAGCGAACGGACCCTCATCGGTTTCATGGAAGACCAGGGGAAGCGGATCATCGGGGTGGTCGAGCGGCTCACCGAAGAGAACCTGAAAACCATGATCATCGCCTCGCAAAGGACGGAAGGAGGCGTTTCCACCCCTCTGAGCGAGCTGGTCTTCTCCCCCCAGAAGCTGCTCACCGAAGCCATCGTCGCGATGGGGCGCGAGATCGACAACCAATGGAAGACACAGCATCTGAGCGGGAGCTATATCCGCAGGTATGCAGAGGAAAAGAACCTCTGGCTCGTGGCCGTCCTCAATGCATGGGGGGATGTGCTCTTCCAGAGCCGGACGCTTTCGGATGATCTCTTCGACGGGAAGGCGCCCGCGACGGCGAAGGTCCAACCGAAGGGGACCGCCGATCTGATCAAC
Source organism: Syntrophaceae bacterium (assembly GCA_919902745.1). Classification (GTDB taxonomy): domain Bacteria; phylum Desulfobacterota; class Syntrophia; order Syntrophales; family UBA5619; genus UBA5619. Next base: position 564 of record CAKKRN010000192.1, read on the forward strand.
CGCCTCAACCAGCTGAACCGTCTGAAGAAGATCGGTTTTATCGCCCTCAGCCGCAAAGACGAAAGCGGGACGATCATCATCGCGCTGGACAAAGAGAGTTTGCGCTACTGGGGGATGCGGGTTTCGGTCGAAAAGGCGATGGAAAAGCTGGGAGAGGGGCAGGGCCTCGTCTATCTCACCGTCCGGGACAAGAAGGGGATGCCTCTCGGCAATGCCGGAAACCTGCCGGAGGAGTTGAAAACAGACAATCCGCTGGTTGCGAAGATACTCTCCGGGACCATCCCGTTCGAGAGCCGTAAGGTGAACGTCGGCGGCAAGAGCCTTTTTGAAATTGTAGCCCCGCTCCGCCTGGGCGGCGAGATCGTCGGGACCATTCGCCTCGGCCTGGACCGGGGGAACACGGATCAGATTCTCGGCGAGAACCGGCGAAACATGTTTATATTCCTCACGTTCGTCGTCCTGATCGCGCTGCTGTCCATGTGGCTCCTCTACAACGACCAGAACCGTCACCTCGCGGGAATTGTGGAGATGACCCGTCAATTGGAAAAGGCGGAACGGCTCTCCTCTCTCGGGCAGCTTGCCGCCGGCGTTGCCCACGAGATCCGCAATCCGCTGAACGCGATCAGCATGGCAAGCCAGCGGCTGAAGCGGGAGTATATGCCCGCAGACGATGAAAAGAAGAAAGAATTCGACATCTTGGCCGGTGTTATCCGCGACGAGATCCGGCGGCTTAACGGGATCATCGAGGAGTTCCTGACCTTTTCGAAGAGCCGACGCCTCGAGCTCCGCGACTGTCCGGTTCAGGAGGTCCTCCAGAAGATCGTGAATCTGATTTCCGAGGAGGCTGCCGCGAAGGGCATCAGCCTCCGGACGGACTGGGAGAGCGAGCCGGTCGTCATCCCGATGGACATGGACAAGCTCCTGCAGGCCCTGCTCAATTTCGTCAAGAACGCGATGGAGTCGATCAGCGGTGAGGGAGGCGTCACCCTTTCCATCCGGCATGCGGAGAAGGGGCGGGTGAGCATCCGGGTCGCCGACACGGGCTGCGGTATCACGACCGAAGAGGCGGACCGGATCTTCAACCCCGAATACACGACAAAGGAGAAGGGACTGGGGCTCGGTTTGCCGCTGGCTCACGAGATCATCCGCGGTCACGGGGGTGAGATCCGCGTCCTGAGCCGGAAGGGGGAGGGGACGACGTTCGAGATCCTGCTTCCCACGGAGAGACACGAAGAGAAGGGGGCAATCACCTCATGAAGAAGCTCAGCATCCTGGTGGTGGAAGACGGGCAGAACCAGCGGGAGATGTTGCGGGACTTCCTCCGGAAGGAGGGGCACACCGTCGGCGAGGCCGAAAACGGCGAGCAGGCGGTGCAGCGTGTCCGGGAGGGCCACTACGACCTGCTTCTCCTCGACTACAAAATGCCCGGGATGGACGGGATGCAGGTCCTCCAGGCGGTGAAAGGGATCAATCCCGAGATCGACGTCGTCATCATCACGGCCTTCGGGACGATCGAGACGGCCGTGGATGCGATGAAGGCCGGCGCCCTGGATTACATCACCAAACCCGTTGAGTTTGAAGAGCTCCTTCTTCTCGTGGACCGCGTCTCGGAGCGGCGGACGCTGCTCCGAGAGAACGAGATCCTCCGCGAGCAATTAGGGGAAAAAGGGGTGACGACGGACCGGATCATCTACCGGGGCGAGAAGATGAGCGCGCTGATCAACATGGCCGGTCGGGTGGCCGCGAGCCGCGCCACGGTCCTGCTGCAGGGGGAGAGCGGGACCGGGAAGGAACTCCTTGCCCGGCTGATCCATCAGCTGAGCCCGCGGGCGGCGCGGCGGATCATCGCGGTCAACTGCGGCGCCCTGCACGAGAATTTATTGGAGAGCGAGCTCTTCGGCCACGAGAAGGGGGCCTTCACCGGGGCGACGGCGAGGCGCATCGGCCGGTTCGAGGAGGCGGACGGAGGGACGCTCTTCCTCGACGAGATCGGCGAGCTCTCGCCGCAGGTCCAGGTCAAACTCCTCCGTTTCCTCCAGGAGCACGAGTTCCAGCGCCTCGGCGGGAACCAGACGCTCCGCACCGACGTCCGGGTGATCAGCGCGACGAACCGGAACCTGGAGCAGCGGGTGAAAGAGGGGGCCTTCCGCGAGGACCTTTTCTACCGCCTGAACGTCGTTCTGATGTCGCTCCCGCCGCTTCGGGAACGGAAGGAGGACATCCCGATTCTGATCGACCATTTCCTCAAGCGCTACGCGGAGGAGAACGGGAAGGAGATCGCGGGGCTCAGCAGCGAAGCGCAGGACGTCCTCCTCAAGTACGACTACCCCGGGAACGTCCGCGAGCTCGAAAACATCATCGAACGGGCCGTCGTCATCGCCCGGGAGGAGGTGATCTCTGTCGAGGACCTCCCCTTCCGCGAAAGCATGGAGGAGACCACGGCGGGCCGAAAGGCGGAGGAGGGGCTTCTCCGCGGATCGATCGAGGAGCTGGAGAGGAATCTGATCGTCGAGGCGATGGAGAAGGCCGGCGACCACCAGAGCCGCGCCGCCGAG
>CAKKRN010000193.1 GCA_919902745.1 Syntrophaceae bacterium
CATTCAGGCGGTTTGCCGGGGGCGGCGGGCGTAACGCTGCCAGAGGCGCACCAGCCGGACGATGATGATGGCCATGACGAGACGGGGGACGTAGAGCCAGAAGGGGTGGATGCCCATCGGCAGAAAGAGGGGCGGGTCTTCGACCATCGAGTGGTTCGTCCCGATGGAGAGATGGAGGAGCTCCAGATCCTCCCGGCTCAGGCGGCCGCTTTTGGCCTCCTCCAAGATGATCGCCCCGCCATAGGAGAGGCCGAAGATCACCGCGGTCATCCAGAGGAATCCGACTTTCTGGTCGAGGCCCATGATTCGGAGGAACGGCCCGATGGCGCGGACAAAGGGGTGGATCCAGCCGAAGGCCTTCAGGAGTTCGAGGAGCGTGAGCAGGGCCATGATGATGAAGAAGATCTTTGCAGTGAGACGGAAGGTCGTCCACGCCCAGTGCCGGATCATCTCCAGGAATGCCGGGCTGACCGTCAGGGCGCCGTATGCGGCGGCCGGCATGACCGTGGAGCTTCCGACCCAGGGAACCATCAGAAGGACGGTGACGACGGCGGCCCCGATGCGGACCAGTGTGGCTTTCAACGGGTGGATGCCCGACTGCCCCTGGATGATCCCCTCCTGAATCAGCGCGTGGGCCGTCAGGATGAAGACGGCCATGAGCGTCATCTGGGCCGTGCTGAACGGAAAGACGATCATCGCGCCGATCCCGCCGTAAACGGAGCTCAGCATGCCGATGATGAGCGGCAGGGCGGCCGCCGGCGGGAGGTCGAGCCACCCCATCAGCGGCTTGAGAAGGAAATCGAGGCGGCCAAGGAGGCCGCTCCAGTCAAAGATCGCCGTGCAGAGCGAGATCGGGACGATGATCTTCATCATCCAGACGAATCCATCCCACCCCTTCTTCAAGCCGGCGATGGTTCCCTCTTTCAGCCGTGTCCAAAATGCGTTTTCCCCGTTCATTTCCCCCCTGAATCCGAGCTATGGCGAACATGGTCCATTACGGGTTTTCCCTCGGCGGGAAAGGAGAGTTCTCATTATCAGATCGGTGTCCGAAAGGGGAAGAAATTTTTTGCAAATCTCCTTTGCTAAAAACAGGTCGGGTATGTTACTAAAATCCCTCTCCCAAAGGGGGATGTCCGGCGTCTGAATGGGATAAAGGGATGAAGCTGACGATCTACCGCAAGCTGCTGTTGAGCTATCTCGCGATGGCCGTCCTGACCGTGCTTGCCAGCGCCTACGCCATCTTCAGCCTCCAGCAGCTCAACGACCTTGCCTCCCGGATCATCAACGATGATTTCGCCGTCGTCGATCAGAGCAAGAGCCTGCTGGACAGCCTGATCGCCCGGGAGAGCGCCGAGAAACGTTATCTGATTCTCCAGGATCCAACGATCGAGGAGATCTACTGGTCGCGGAGCCGGGAATTCAGCCGTATCTTCGAGGAGCTGCGGAAGGGTCGGTTTGCCGGCATCGACCCGACGATGGCCAGGCTCTCCCTCCTCCACGGCCAGTACGACGCGCTTTTCTCCCAGGAGGTCCAACTGGTCCATGCGAAACGGAACGAAGAGGCCCAGACGCTTTCCGAAGGGCAGGGAAGGATGGCAATCGACGAAATGGCCATGCTCCTCCGCGCGCTACAGAAGAAGGCGGAAGGGAATATCGATGCGCGGATGAAGCAGATCAATGTCCAGAGCCTCCGGGCATCCCGTCTGACCGTTGTGCTCAGCCTGGTCAGCCTCGTGCTGGGGGTTCTGGTCGTTCTGCTGGTCACCTACAACATCTCCCGGCCGCTCCGGAGGCTCGAAAAGGCGACCGCGATAATCGCCGAGGGGAAGTTCGACTTCGATTTCCGCCTGGACCGTGACGATGAAATCGGAAGTTTATCCCATGCCTTCGGCGTCATGGCCCAACGCCTCAAGATCCTCGAGGAGCGCAACCTCGATGCAAGTCCGCTTACCGGCCTTCCCGGGAACCTGGCGATCGAGCGGGAGCTCGGAAAACGCCTTCAGGCGAAAACAGCGGTTTCGCTCTGCCACGTGGACCTGGACAATTTCAAGCCGTTTGCCGATCACTACGGCTACGCCTGGGGGAGCGAGGTGATCAAGGAGGTCGCCCTGCTGCTGATTGCCGAGCTGAAGGAGGCGGGGGAGACGGGGGATTTCCTGGGCCATATCGGCGGCGACGATTTCGTGATCATCTCCGTGCCGCCGCGGGCGGAGGGGATCTGCCGTCGAATCGCGGCCGGTTTCGAAGGTCGGATCCGGAAATTCTATACGGAAAAAGATCGGGAGCAGGGGTTCTTCATCGGAAAGGACCGGCAGGGGGTCCGGCAGAAATTTCCGTTGATCAGCGTGACGATTGTGATTGTCACCGATGACGGCGCCCGTTTTCGGAACCCGCTCGTAATGGCCGAGGCGGCGGCGCAGCTAAAGGAGTATGCGAAGACCCTCCCCGGCAGCAACTACGTGACGGAAAAGGACGTGCACAAGGGATGAAAAGAGGCATTTTTTTCTGGGCTCTGGTGGTGTTTTTCATCGTGGGTTGCGCGGTAGCGCCGCCGGCGATTGAGAAAAAGGATGTCGCGGCGCCGGCCGTCAAACCGGGGGAGGAGGCGCCGGCTGCACCCCCGCGCCTGTTTGAGGAGCGCGACCTCCTGCTGGAAGGGGTTGCACGCCTCAACCTTCCGGAACGACCGGATCCGGAGAAGGCCCGTTCGATTTTCCTTTCCCTGATCCAGCGTTATCCGCAGAGCCGGTGGCGTTCGGCCGCGGAGGCGTTCATCCGCCTGATCGACGAGAGGAATGCGTTTAGGGAGATGAGCCGCCAGGACCGTCTGCTGGTTGACAAGACCAAGACGGAGCGGTCGAGGGCGCTGCAGGAGAACGACCATCTGAAGAAGGCGGTCCGGGAACTGACGGAAAAACTCCAGTCGGAGACGGCGGCGCTCGCGCAGGAGAATGAACAGCTTAAGAGAGACATCCAGCGGCTGAAGGCCCTTGAAATCGAACTCCAGAAAAGGGAGCGGATGCTTCGCTGATCCCCCTATTGGGGAAAGGCTTCGTAAAAAGGCCGCAAGCAAGGCGCGCGAATTCCGAGGAGTGAGGCGTACTGTGTCGTACGCCGCAATGACGAAGGATGAAGCGCAACGCAGCATCCGGGCTTTTTACGAAGCCGTCAGGTATTCCCGGGCCATCTGGATTCCCAGCGCAGTCTTGGCGTCGATGATCGCCTTCTCGCGGATCATCTGCCGGGCCTCCTCGAAAGAGGCCGTCATCACCCGGATGTACTCGTCCTCGTCGGCCGGAAGCGAGGCCGGTTGGAGATCGAGGGCAAGGTAAAAATACATGTATTCATTGCAGTATCCCGGAACCAGGTACCCCTCGAACAGCCTGATCAACCGTCCCGCCTGAAAGCCGACCTCCTCGGCCAGCTCCCGCTGGACGCATGCCTCGACATTCTCGCCCTCCCGGTCCATGTTCCCGGCGGGGATCTCCACGATCATCCCGCCCGCCGCCTGGCGGTACTGGCGGATCAACACCACATTTCCATCGGCGTTCACGGGGACGACGGCGATGCAGGGCCGGTGATCGATCCAACTCTGCTTGAAGATCCGGCCGTCGGGGAGCCGCACGTCGCCCTCATAGACATCGAAAACGCGGCA
>CAKKRN010000194.1:0-6545 GCA_919902745.1 Syntrophaceae bacterium
AATTTGTATTGGAGTTGAAAGGCGGGTCCAGGTAAACGAGATCAACCGTCTCGTCCTTCACGTAGCGGCGGAGAATGTCCAGGTTGTCCCCGTAGTAGAGCAGGTTCCTTGAGCCTTCCGTCATGACGCCGTTCCCCCTTTGATGTATTTCGTAAAGCCCTTCCCGGCCGGGTCCATGATAAACAGCGACGTATTCATATCATAAATACTGAGGAAATGTCACCAATTCATAGCCCCTCTCTCGGAACAGCCGGAAACCGACCAAGGTCGAGGCGCGTCGAGTGAACCCCGATCAGAACGTGCTCCACGTCAGCATCCTAATCCTATGAGGATTATAATAAGCGATCGCTGGAATTGAAGCGAAAAGTCGGTTTCAAAACGATGATCGAACGTCAAATCATACGAGGCGGTTGCGAATCCAGGCCGGGTCGCGCCTGCAATCGAGTACGGCATAGACCCGAATGACCTTATCCTGAATCCGATAATAGACGATAAAGGGAAATCGTTTGGCGAGAAGTCGGTGATAGCCGAAGTGCATTGCATGAATCCCGGCATAAAGATGCAGCGATTCAAGGTCTGAGAAGAGGGAATCGAGGAAGTACTGACCGAGTCCTTGTAATTGTCTCTCGTAGAAGGCATAACCGTCGACAAGATCTTTCTCGGCTTCGTCGAGGATCTCGATTCTCATCGGATGGCTTTCCTGATCCTCTCCTTGACTTCATCCAGCGGGGAAAATGCGGCCTTGCCTTCGCTGACGCGCTTTTCCCTCGCCGACAGAACCTCCCCGTGCCAGGACGGAGACGGCACGGCCTCGGGGGTGCGGCCGAGGTCTTCCCACAATCGCTCCATCGCCGCCAGCTTGTCCGCAACCGTCATCTGATCAAGATTCAAAGCTAATTCCATACGCTTTCACCTCCTATGAACACGCCGCTTTCAGTTAAAACTTATCCTATCCGCACCAAAACTTCAATACCATAATTAGACCGGATTTCATCGATTTTACTTCTTGTTCACCATTTACTTCCATTGGGCGCGAAGTCCTGCTATATACGGCGCCGGAAAATCGATTTTTCGCATGAGGAATCAGGAACCTTGATTTATCTTCGGGACATCAGCCTTTCGTTCGCCGACCGGAAGATCTTCGAGAAGATCAACTGGACGATCACCGACCGCGGCCGGGTCGGCCTCGTCGGCGACAACGGCACCGGCAAGACGACGATGCTGCGGGCGATCCTCGGGAGCGTCGATCTCGACGGCGGGACAATCGAGATCCCCGACCGGAAAAGGATGTCGATCGGCTACCTCCCCCAGGACCTGGTAGAGCTTGAACCCATCCCTCTGCTGGATTATCTCCGGGAAAAGAGCGGTATCGCCGAACTGGAGGAAGAGCTCAAACGCTGTGAGGAGGCCCTCTCCGCCTCCGCCGCCGACGACCCGGACCACGAGAAGCTCCTGAAGGAGTACGAGACCGCCGTCGCCCGCTTCCAGGCGAAGGACGGCTACGCCTTCGCGGCGCAGGCCAAGCAGATGCTCGCCGGCTTCGGGTTCCGGGAGAAGGATTTCGGGAAAAACTGCGCCGATTTCTCCGGCGGCTGGAAGATGCGGATCATGCTCGCCGTCATCCTGCTGTCGAAGCCGGACATCATGCTTTTGGACGAGCCGACCAACCACCTCGACACCGAAAGCCTGGAGTGGATGGAGAGCTGGCTGAAGGACTACCCCGGCACGATCGTCACGATCGCCCACGACCGCGTCTTTCTCGACAAGATCGTCACCGTGATCGCCGAGCTTGCCAACCGGACGATCACCCTCTACAAGGGGAACTTCTCCTACTACCTGGCCGAGAAGGAGCGGCGCCGCGAGGCCCTCAAAAAGGAGATGGAGCTCCAGCGGGCGGAGATCAAGCGGATCAAGGAGTTCATCGAGCGGTTCCGCTACAAGGCGACAAAGTCCAGCCAGGTCCAGAGCCGCGTGAAGATGCTGGAAAAGTTTAAGGTCCTCCAGGAGGAGGGGGGTGGAAAAACCGTCACAATCCGCTTCCCCGAAAGCCCCCGCAGCGGCAAGGAGGTCCTTTCGGTCATCCGATTCGCGAAATCCTACGGGGATCTCACCGTTTTTCACGACCTCAACTTCACGCTCTACCGCGGGGAAAAGGCGGCCGTCGTCGGGGTGAACGGCGCGGGGAAATCGACCCTCTCCCGGATTCTAAGCGGCGCCGAGGCGCCCACCGCGGGCGAGGTCGCCTGCGGCCTGAACGTAAAGATGGCCTTCTTCTCCCAGGAGAGCGCCCAGAACCTGAACTACCAGCGGACGATCTGGGAGGAAGTCGGCGCCGCGGGGACCCGGAGCAACGACCAGGAGCGGCGGAACCTCCTGGGGGCCTTTCTCTTCTCCGGCGACGACGTCTATAAGCCAATCTCCGTCCTCTCCGGCGGCGAGAAGTCGCGACTAGCGCTGTTGAAAATTTTGCTGACAGACACGAACCTGCTGATCCTCGATGAGCCGACAAACCACCTGGATATAAAGACACGGGAGATCTTCCAGAACGCCCTGCTCAACTACCGCGGAACGATCCTGATCGTCTCCCACGACCGCTATTTTCTCGATTGTCTGGTCGGCCGCGTCTTCGAACTCCGGGACGGCGTCTGCCACGAATATCGGGGCAATTATTCCTACTTCATCGAAAAGCGCCGCGAGGAGCAAAACGCGGCCCTGACGCCGCCCTCCCCCGCGTCCGGTTCGCCAGCGGGATCTGCGGGCGCCGCAACGCCGCCGACCGGGGCTGAGGCCAAGGACGGCTCATCGCAAAAGGCGGGGGCGTCAACGCCCGCCTGGTCCGCGATGGACGCCGAAACGGCCGGCAAAAAAACGGACGAGGGGAGTTGCAAGTCCGCCGACGGGACCGGCCGGAAACCAGGTGCAGGTGGCCGGAAGCCGGAGGAACGGAGCCGCAAGACGAAGGAGGGAAAAAGGCAGGAGGCCGAGGAGCGCAACCGGATCTCGCGGGCGACCTCGTCCCTCCGCGAGAAGCTAACCGCCACCGAGGAGCGGATAGCCGCCCTGGAAACCAAGCAGAAGGAGGACGAGCTGATCCTCTGCGAACCGGAGATCTACAAGGAGCCGGAGCGGATCAAACAGCTCAACCAGGAGCTAAAGGCGATCGCGGCGGAGTTGGAAGACCTCTACTACCAATGGAACGACCTGACGCTGAGAATCGAGGCGATGGAAGATTCCCCGCGGGGGTGATCGTGGCGACGTTTTACTTTACCCTTGGTTCCATGCCGCCCACACCCTTGAATGGGAAATGGCGAAGGAGTAAGCGGAAAAACAGTTGTGGTGCGGAGAATGTATGCTATAATCTCCGCACGGGGTGCGGAGAATGAGTCTTTATATCCATGAAAGGGAGGATTGGCCTCGGTTCCGCTGGAACCAGGCGAGATTAGCCGGTCGGCTTTCCGCCGTACATCACAGGCAGGGACGACTTCTCGGACGGATGGAGACGCTGGGGTTTCCGCTGCGCGCTGAAACCGTTTTGCACACCCTGACGTTGGATGTCCTGAAATCCTCGGAGATCGAAGGGGAGAGGCTCAATATGGCGCAGGTGCGTTCCTCCATCGCCCGGCGTCTCGGCATGGATATCGGGGTGGCGGTGGCGGTGAGCAGAAACGTCGAGGGTGTGGTTGAGATGATGCTCGACGCAACGCAGAACTATGACAAACCCCTGACTGAGGAAAGATTGTTCGGCTGGCATGCTTCGCTCTTTCCAACCGGATACAGCGGGATGCGCAAAATCAAGGTCGGAACCTGGCGCGACGATGCGAAAGGGCCAATGCAGGTTGTCTCGGGTCCGATCGGTCACGATCATGTCCATTTTGAAGCTCCCACCGCCATTCGACTGGCGAGGGAAATGACGGTCTTTCTCGACTGGTTCAACGGCGACGATGGTACGGATCTCGTCTTGCGGGCTGGTATCGGCCACCTCTGGTTCGTAACCATCCACCCTTTTGAAGACGGTAACGGGCGCATCGCGCGCGCCATCGCCGATATGACGCTGGCTCGATCGGAACAAAGCGCACAGCGTTTCTACAGTATGTCGGCGCAGATCCTGCGGGAGCGGAATCTCTACTACAGAACGCTGGAGGATGTACAACAGGGAACGCTTGACATTACAGCGGGACTGGAATGGTTCCTAGACTGCCTGAGCCGTGCTTTTGATGACGTGGAAGAGACACTGGCGACTCTGTTCAGGAAGTCCCGCTTCTGGCAATCTTGCTCCACCTTGTCGCTCAACGACCGCCAGCGGTTGATTCTCAACAAGCTGCTGGACGGTTTCGAAGGCAAGCTGACATCATCAAGATGGGCTAAACTGGCTAAGTGTTCGCAAGACACGGCTTTGCGGGATATTCAGTATCTTGTGGAACGCTCCATCTTGAGGAAAGACCCCTCCGGCGGCCGCAGCACGAATTATCACCTGATCGAGAGAGGATAGCAAAGGGGACAGATTTATTGCGGGGTGAAATATAATCTCACCGCGAAAAAGGAATACCTTATCAAATTGAAGGAACCTGATTTCAAGCGGCAATCCTCACCTCAATTCAGAACTGAAAAACATTGACTTGTAGGTGGCACCTACGATCGGTGCATTTCTTTTTTTCTTCGATCAATCCTGCGCAATACTGGTTGAAAGCTGCTTCGCAAGCGCTTTCCCCATAATTTCCGTTCTCATTTATCATAGACATGATCATGGGGGCCAAGCTGGACGAACTTTACTGTTTCATCTGAACAGCTTGAACAATCATGACAACGGACAATCCCATCATCCCCTCTTCGCCGGCAAATCAGGCAATAGAGGTAAATGATGAGGAAATTTTTCTTCACCGGGACGCTGTAATAACCGCGTAAATTTCCCTTCAAGGGTTCACCGAGTCCGACGGGATTCGTGAGAATCATATCCACCTTTTTCTGGACGATCTTTTTCAGGGCTGAGTGTTTTTTCAGAGAATCGCCAAAGTCATCGCTGAAAAAGGCAATCATCTGAAGACCTCATCGTAACTCGACCACTTCGTTTCACCGGACTGGATCTTCGCCATCGTCGCCAGCAGACTGTCTCTGAATCCGGGATCAGCAAGGATAACCTGCATGGGGTCATCTTCATGGACCCGCTTCAGATTCAGAATAAATTGTGTAAAGACCTCCGAAACCGTCGTTCTCTGTTTCGATGCGTAAAGCTTCGCATATTCGATAAGGTCCTGATCCATTGTGATGTTGATTTTACTCTTCTGCATCGTTAGCGACACCTCCCATGATTAGGATCATGCGCATGATATACGCCCTATGTGCGTCCTCGTCAAGAGAGAAAAAGAGGGAAAATAAATCTGTCCCCTTTTTCTATAAATCTCGTCTCCGTTACGCCCCGTCCAGGCCCGAACTCTGCGCCTTCTGATACCATGCGGCCGGATCGATGAAAAACTCCTCCGTATCCTTGAGGGAGACAAAGTGTTCATGCTCGATATCGGCCAGAAGTCCGAAGAACGCCTTTTCCTTCGGATCGGCCGACTGGTCCCGAAGCCCCGCATAGAACTGCGCACCCTTGGCTTCGAACGCGATCGCCGTGCGGACGGCTTTCAGATCGTCGTCGTCCCCGGCCGTTTTCTCCCCCCCCTGGGCGGCCCTCCCGAATACGGACCTGACCGCCGTATCGTTCACCTTCAGCGGAAGGGTCTCCGGCCACTTTTTGTCCTTCTTCCAGTTGTCGGCCAGTTGTTTCAGCCGCTCATGGTGCTCCAACTCCTCGGCGGCGATCTGCGCAAACATCGCCTTGCCGACGGGGTTCGCCGTTCTCTCGGCATTCTTCAGATAGAAATGGTGCTCATTCATCTCATTCTTCAACGCGATTTCCAGCGCGTCCAAACGTTCTTCCATGAAATTCTCCTTTTCGTGCAGGCGCCCCGTTTGATTGCGGGGACAGCTTTTATCGAACTCCGTTGCCGACAAATTCTCGCCGGCAGCCGGTCTCACCGCCGCCTACTCAATCTTCCGGAACATCTTTCCCTTGGCCCCGCAGACCGGGCAGGCCTCGGGGGCCTCCTTCTCCGCCGTATAGCCGCAGACGGGGCAAACCCAATAGGCATAGACCTCGCCCGCATTTCCCAGGCCGGCAAGGAGTTGTTCATAGAGCCGGGCGTGGACCTTTTCCACCTCGTTCGCGAAATGGAACGACCGCTCCGCCTCCTTGTTCCCCTCCGCCTTGGCGGCCTCGATCATCGCGGGGTACATCGATTTGAATTCATGGGTCTCGCCGGCCACGGCCTCGGCGATGTTCTCGCGGGTGCCGTGAACTCCCTTGAGGGCCCGCAGATGGTTATGGGCATGGACGGTTTCCGCCTCCGCTGCGGCCCGGAACAACCGTGCAGCCTGGGGATAACCCTCCTGCTCCGCCTTGGCCGCAAAGGCCAGGTACTTGCGGTTGGCCTGCGATTCGCCCGCGAAGGCCTCCCTTAATGCATCTTCCGATTTAGACATGGACTATCTCCTTTCTCTCTTCA
>CAKKRN010000194.1:6645-12642 GCA_919902745.1 Syntrophaceae bacterium
GCCTCCCTTAATGCATCTTCCGATTTAGACATGGACTATCTCCTTTCTCTCTTCAGTTGTACGTTCCCGGAAACTCCGGTTTGCGCTTCTCCTTCTGAGCGCGAATCCCCTCCCGTGCGCCGCAACCCCCTTCACGATCATCAATGCTTTTTTTTAGCAAATTTCGGTTTTGACCTCAAGCTGAATATGACGGCCGGTGATTTCGCAAACCATGTTTCGCGATGCATGAGCGATCAGACAGATATGCAGCCGGAGAATATCTTCCACCCCGGGCCGACATCTAAATCAGAATTCGTAACGACTCAGTGCCGGGAGATCAAATTCAGGATTCCGAATAAAAAGGCGGCTCGCTGAGGATTTTTTAAGACCGGATGGTATGGCAAAAGGCGCTTCCGTTTGAAGAAGTCGGCAGGTTGCGGGTGATCTGCACTGCTTCTATTCTGCATTCGGTTCCTGAGCCGTCAGCGGAATTCTGCGATAAAATGTTTCTTTCTCCACACATTTTTTTCTTGCAAAGGATTATGTCAGTATGTATGATCACTCACCATACAAGCAGTTACTATCTCTAAAGATATATTAAACTTATTCATAATCACGAGAAGACCAGAGGCGCTATCGACAAAATTATATTTCTCGAAATTCAGCCGAACGCGGAAACATCGATAATTCAGCCGAACGCGGAAACGTTGCTGCCTCCCTGGTTGTTCCGCCACAACGACCTCATCCGGACAATGGCGTCCGCAGACTGTATCGACAAAAAGAAACTGACAAACACTCTCAACTATCTGCATTTCAAGGGAGATCATCTCTATGTGCTCCTCAAACATCCCCGGTATGAAGAGGGAATTCTGGTCAAGGCCCATCCCGAACCCTGTCTGGGCGATGAATTGACCTGTCACTGGAGTCAGGCCTATTCCGTTTACAAATTGGAACATTACCATTTACAATATCTGGTGATCTCCGATGACCAGTCCGTTATCCTCGTCCCCGCCCGGATGTTCGTTACGAACGGCAATGGATTGACCGTTCAACTGCCGGAGCAAAGTTTTGTGATCAGCCAACGACAGGCCCCGCGTTTCCCCTGTCAAGGCGTCAAAGCCGAACTGTGGCAAAACGGCTTCCAGGCGGAGGGAGTATTAATGGATTTCGGTCCCCATGCCTTTCGCATACGCGTTCAATCCGACCCGCCCTCTTCGTTTCACTGGTTTAATATCGATACGCCGGCCACCATCCGCCTGTCTGACGGCAAAGACGTTCTTTATTCGGGTAATTGCAACTGCATGTATCAGAAACAGGACGGCCGCAGCCGGGAGGTCATTCTAACCCACACACATGATCAGATACAGCGATTCAAGGCCAATGTTTTACGAAATCCCCGCAGGCAGAGCTCTCCCCCCCTCCATGCCATCTTTGAACATCCTTTTATCAAAAAACAGGTGCAACGCGAAATCTTCGATATCTCCACTACCGGATTCTCCATCTGCGACAAATCCGATGAGGTTGTCCTGATTCCGGGGATGATCATCCCCGACATGGCCATCACCTATGCCGGGATTCTCAAGATTCGCTGTAAGGCTCAGGTTATTTATCGCAAAGAGGGAGACGATCAGGTACGTTTCGGTCTCGTGATCCTGGACATGGATTTAAAAAACTACAATAATTTGAATCAGCTACTAAATAACATTCCCGGTGCCGACCAGGGGGTGACCAACGAGGTTGATCTTGATCAACTCTGGAAGTTATTTTTCGACTCCGATTTCATCTATCCTACAAAATACAAGCAAATCCAAAAATATCGGAAGACTTTTCAGGAAACCTATCGTAAACTTTATGAGGATGCCTCGGAGATCGCAAAGCATTTTACCTATCAGAAAAATGGGCGTATATATAGCCATATATCCCTGATCAGGGCTTATCAGCGGACCTGGATGGCGCATCACCATGCCGCCCGGACAGCGGAAGGCAGGCACACGGGCCTTATTGTCCTCAAACAGATGATTTCCTATTTGTTTGACATGCATCGTTTGCCATCGGCCAATTTGGATTATTACATGTGTTATTACCGTCCGGGAACTAAGTTTACCGACCGAATATATTCCGGGTTCGCTAAAGAACAGTCCAATCCAAGGGTCTGCTCAGTGGATTTGTTTACATACCTCTCCTATACGACACAAAACGCAACAGCGTCGCTGCCAGAGGGTTGGTCCCTTAGGGAATGTTCCGCCTCCGATCTGTGGGCATTTGAACAGTTCTATAAACATCACTCCGGTGGCCTGCTATTGAATGTGCTATCGCTGGATTATCAATCTGACGAGGAGTCCCTCGAACAAGTCTACGCCAGGTTCGGTTTCATCAGACGGTGGAAGGCCTTTGCATTACATCGTGCTGGTGAACTGAAGGCCGTGATCATTGCGGAAGAATCAGACGTGGCCATTAATCTATCTGATCTGTTGAACGGATTTAAGGTTCTTGTCATGGACCCTGACATCCAGCCGGAGATCATTTTTACTGCTGTTGGAAGCATCGCAAAAAATTATCGGGCGGATTCGCTTCCCTTACTGATTTATCCGTCAGACTATGCCCGAAATAAAGGCCTCTGTTCTGAAAAACAGTACTTAATGTGGATTCTTGACGCACAGATTGGAAATGAATTTATGGAATACTTGGGACGCAGGTTCCGGATGAATCTTGCTTAGAGGGATCATGGACGATAAACCTTTATACAACAGCCGAGTTATCACTTCCTATGTGGAGTATTTGAAACAAACTCGTCCCGACATCGATATTGAGGCGCTCCTTGAGGATTCCGGGATTTCGTCCTATGAAGTAGCGGACGAAGGACACTGGTTGACGCAGCGACAGGTCGACCGCTTCCGTAACGTCCTGCTGGAAAGAGCCCATGATCCCTCGATCTTTCGAGAGGCCGGGCGCTACATGGCATCGGCCAAATCGCTGAAGGCGATCCGGCAGTTTGTAATGGGTTTCATTACACCTGTCCAAGCCTATATCATGCTGGGTAAGATCGCCTCTTATCTGAATCGTGGTGTAACGTTCCAAGCAAAAAAGATCAGCGGAAATAAAGTAGAAATATTATCTATATGCGCCGATGGCATAAACGAGAAGCCCTATCAGTGTGAGAATCGCATGGGGAGTCTGGAGGCTGTGGCATTACTTTTCACAGGCAAGCTACCCGTACTGAAGCATCCGGTCTGTATTCATCAAGGCGGACGTCATTGCCAATATATAATCAGTTGGGAAGAACCCACATTTATGAAATGGAGACGGATTCGGAATTATTTGGCGATCCCTTCCATTTTATCGCTGGTTGTCTGCGGTTTTTTACTTTCCCTGGGACCGCTCTTGGTTTTGGCATCCCTGCTGGCGGTTGTTACCTTCGGCATATCTTATTATGCCCAATATATCGAAAAAAAGGATATCTATGCGAAAATAGAACAGCAGGGCGATACCGCCAATCGTCTTCTCGACCAGATCACCATCGGCTACAACAACGCCCTTCTGGTGCAAGAGATCGGACAGGCCGTATCCAGCATCCTGGATATCGACACCCTGCTGAAGTTTGTAATGGAGACGCTGCAAAAAAGGCTCGACTTCGACCGGGGCATGATCATGCTCGCCAACCCGGACAGGACAAGGCTTGTTTACATAAGCGGTTACGGATACAGTTCTGAGTTTGAAATGATTTTAAAAGAGACGCAATTCCACCTTGACAACCCCAAATCGAAGGGCCCCTTCGTGATCGCCTTTAAACAACAAAAGCCAATTCTAATAGGCGACATCAATGATGTGCAAGACGATATCTCCTCGCGGAGTGCGGATTTGGTCGAAACGTTGGGTGTAACTTCATTTATCTGCGTTCCTATCGTCTACGAGGGAAAATCGGAAGGCATCCTGGCGGTGGATAATTATCGATCCCACAGACCGCACAACCAAAGCGAGGTAAGTCTGTTGATGGGCATTGCTCCCCAGATCGGGGTCAGCATCAACAATTCCCGCACTTACAAGAAACTCCAGGAGAGGGAAAAGCGATTCCGGATCCTGGCAGAAAGTGCACCGGATATTATTATCACCCTGGATACGGAAGGGATGCTGACTTATGTAAATCCGATGTGGGAGAAAATTTTAAGTCATAAACAAGAGGAGGTCGTCGGTAAATACCTTACCGAATTTTTGCAGGAACAGGACTCAAACCACCTCATTCAGCTATTCAGAAGGGTCAGAGATCATAAAGAAACCCAGATGGATATTTTGCTGACCCTCATGAGCCGTTCCGGGGCCGAACATAACTTCTCCTTCAATTGTGCTCCAAACATCGCTGAAGCTGGCCATGTGGACAGTCTTGTCGGTATTTTCAAAGACGTGACCGACCTGAGACGCTCCGAAGTCGAATTGAAAAAAAGCTACGAAAAACTCCAGATGGCCTTGTCCGGCACAATCAGCGTCATTTCGCTTATTGTAGAATCCCGCGACCCCTATACCGCCGGTCACCAACGAAAGGTTGCCGAATTGGCTTCGGCCATTGCCCGTGAGATGGGGCTGCCGGAAGATCGTGTATCAATGATCCATATGGCCGGACTCATCCATGACATCGGTAAAATCAAAGTCCCTACAGAAATCCTGAGCATGCCAGGCAAATTGACTACCGGCGAGTTTGCTTTGATCAAGAACCACCCCGAAACGGGGTACAACATCTTAAATAAGGTCGATTTTCTGGGGCCAATCGCCCAGATTGTGTATCAGCATCATGAGAAAATGGACGGCTCCGGTTATCCGCTGATGATTTCCGGGGATCAGATCATCCTGGAGGCGCGTATCATTTCCGTAGCCGATGTGGTTGAGGCTATGGCGGGCCACCGCCCCTACCGCCCCGCACTGGGTATAGAAAAGGCGTTACATGAAATTCGTATCGGCCGGGGTGTCGTCTACGATGCAGAGGTAGCGGATGCCTGCATCTCCTTGTTTTCGACAAACCGCTTTCACTTCGAAGACGCCGTCACGGATTGATCCGGGAGAAGGTTCTCGGGTTTTCTCCCTTTGCACATGATCAAGGGGGTGTAGGTAAACCGCCGGGGGTCATGGAAATAGTTGCGGAAATCCGTGAGAAACCCCTGGTATCCGCCGGGATATGTCTCGAAAAGATCCGCCAAACGTGGGGCAATCACTTCGATTTTCTTCGTCCAGTTGTAACTGTCAACATCTCGAATCTCACCGTAAATCACGTGATGGGCCGTGACATTGACCTCGATGTTCTCAAAGCCCAGATCAAAGAGATGGGCATAAAGTTTGCGGCCGGCATACGCATCGAAATTATAGACCTCTTCCAAACGACGAATGATTTCGGGAACGATCTTCGCCATGGGGAAAGGCAGTTCATAGTGACTGAGACAATTGTAATCCAGATCCAGCAGATACAGAAAGCCGCCCCGATTGAGGTTGTCCGCAACATTCCGTATAATCTCCCGGTTTTCCCGGCGGTAATATTCCAGGACGAATCTCACCCATACGGCATCGAATTTACCAAAACCGTTCAAAGGCCTCCGGATATCATGGACGGCGAATTCCATCCCCGCTTTGTCCCCATAGCGCTTCTTCGCATGGGCAATCCGTTCCGGGGATGCATCCAGCCCCAGGATCGATCCGCCCGGCTGAATCAGGTCGTAGAGGATCGCGGTCGTTTTGCCCGGGCCACAGCCCAAATCCAGCAGATGCTGACCGGGCTTGATGCCACACCACTCGGCCTGTTTGCGCAAAGCCAAAGGATCCGTTTTCTTTTCAAGGCGATCTTTTTCTTCTTCATGTTCCATAAGGTAAAAAAAAGTTTCTTCGACCAACGGCGCCTCCTTCAACTGTGTCCTGCAATCATGAGAACATCGGTCCTGTGTTGTCTGCGGGATGTATCTATTGTGAATACCGGCTATTGTCAAACACAATATGGATCATCCACCGTCCAATCTGCCATCGCCCCCAATATTGACGGCT
>CAKKRN010000195.1:0-2728 GCA_919902745.1 Syntrophaceae bacterium
GGGATTGTTATGTTACAAACCGTGAAGCAGGCGTTCGCAAGGATTTGTGACCATCCATGAAAATGATATCATTGTAGAAATTCGGAGAATTATCCTGCCTCCTGGCGGCGGAAACGCGTTGCCGGAGGAAACAGGGAAAATCGCTGCGGAAGGAAGTCGAAAAGAGGAATGGCGTCAAAACGTTGTTACTACGAGATCCTGGGCGTGGAAAGAGGCGCCGCGGAAGATGAGGTCAAAAAGAGCTATCGCAGGCTCGCCATGCAGTGTCACCCGGACCGGAATCCGGGAAATCGGGAGGCGGAGGAAAATTTCAAGGAGGCGGCGGAGGCCTACGAGGTCCTGAGCGATCCCGAAAAAAGGGAGATCTACAACCGTTACGGCCATGAAGGCCTGAGCGGCGCAGGATACCGGGGCTTCTCCGGTTTCGAGGATATCTTTTCGAGTTTCGGCGACATCTTCGGCGACGTCTTCGGATTCAACACGGGACGCTCCCGCTCACGAACGGCCGCCCGGGCCGGCGCCGACCTCCGTTACGACCTCCGGATCTCCTTCATGGATGCGGCTCTGGGGACGAGCACCGAAATCGCGTTGGCGAAATACACCCTCTGCGGCGTCTGTCGTGGATCGGGTTGCGCACCGGGAACCTCTCCTCAGATCTGCGACCGCTGCAACGGACGGGGGCAGATCACGCAGTCCAGCGGTTTTTTCAGCATCAGCTCAACCTGCCCGAAGTGCCAGGGACAAGGGGGCGTCATCGCAACCCCTTGCAAGGAATGCTCCGGCGGAGGAAAGGTCCGAATCGCGAAAACGGTTCAGCTCAAGATCCCGGCCGGCGTGGAAACAGGATCCCGCCTCCGGCTGCGGGGCGAGGGGGAGGAAGGCGAACAGGGCGGTCCGAACGGCGATCTCTATGTCTTCATCGAGGTGAAGCCCCATGAAACCTTCCAGCGAAACGGGGACGACGTCTACTGTCGTGTTCCCGTCACCTTCGTCCAGGCCGCCCTGGGTGGGAGCGTAGAGGCGCCGACCCTGACAGGGACGGAGAAACTGAAGATTCCCCGGGGAACACCGACGGGAAAAATCTTCCGTCTGAAGGGCAAGGGCATCGCCCATCTGCGAGGATACGGACGGGGCGACCAGATCATCGAGACGGTCGTCACCGTACCCTCGAACCTTACCAGAAAACAGGAGGAGCTGCTCCGGGAGTTCGACCGGTTGAGCAGCGAGGCGAAGGGGACAGATTTCCATTGAGGGGGGACAGATTTCAAATCTGTCCCCCGTGATCATCCTCAACAGAAAGGAAAAATCATGCGGAATGCAAAAGGATGGATCGTATTCCTGGTCATCGGCGCTTTTCTGATCTCCGGCTGTGCGGCGCTGCTGCCCGTCGGCGCGGCGGTGGGCGCCGGTTCGGGAACCTACTTCTTCATCAACGGCGAGATGAAAACCGATTACTACCACTCCTTCGACGCGGCTTGGAGCGCCTGCCAGAAAACCGTCGCGGACATGCGCGGTCTGGATGTCCTGCCGGAAAAGGAGATCGGGAAGGGAAAGATCTCGGCCCTGATCGATGATGAAAAGGTCCAGATCTCCGTCACCTACAAGGCGAAGAACGTGACCACGGTCTCCATCCGCGTCGGCCTGATCGGAAACAAGCTCTCTTCCCAGCTCATCCACGATAAGATCGCGGACAACCTGGTCAGAAGGTAGACCGGTGCGGGATAATGCCGGCGGCACTCCGCACTGCCGGGAACGGAAGAGGGCTGATGAAGAAAAAGGTGATTGCGGGCCTGGCGCTCAGCGCCCTGCTGGTCTGGCTCTCGATCCGCGGGATTGAGTTCCGGGGGGTGATCGACGGCTTCCGGACGATCCGTTGCGGCTACGTCCTCCCCGCCGTTGCGGCCATGTTTCTGATGCAGCTTCTGAGGTCGATCCGCTGGGGGCTCATCCTGAGACCGATCGGAAAGGTCGATCAGCTCTCCCTCTTCTCCGTAAGCAGCGTCGGATTTCTGGCCATCATCGCCATCCCGGCGCGCCTGGGAGAGCTGGCCCGGCCCTACCTCATCGCGAAAAAGAGCCGCATCCCCATGAGTTCGGCGCTCGGCACAATTTTCGTGGAACGGGTGCTCGACAGCCTCACGGTCCTCATCATCGCCGTGCTCGCCCTTTTTTTCACCCCGCTGCCGCCGTGGCTTGTCCGTTCCAGCGTGCTGTTCCTGCTTGTGACGCTCGGCCTGTTTGCGGTGATGATTCGGGTGATTGTCCGGCGCGAGGCGACGCTCCGCATCCTGGCCCCTCTCATTGGAAGGCTTCCGGTGCGCTATGCCTCGGCCGTGAACCGGCTGATTGACCATTTCATCGAAGGGTTCCGGATCGTGGTCGACCCGGCGCTTCTGTTCTCCGCCACCCTGCTGTCGATCGTAATCTGGCTCGTCGACGTGGTCGCAATCTATCTGCTCTTTTTGGCCTTCGGCCTCGACCTGCCGGTTGCGGCGGCCTTCGTTCTGATGATCATTCTGATCATCGGGATCGCCATCCCCGCGGCGCCCGGCTTTATCGGAAACTGGCACTACTTCTGTATTCTCGGTCTCGGCCTTTTCGGGATTCCGAAGACGGATGCGCTGACTTTCGCGATCATCTATCACGCCCTCTCCATCGGGATCGTGATCCTTCTGGGACTCATCTTCCTTCCGTTCAACCGCTTCTCCATTTCCGATCTCCGGCGTCA
>CAKKRN010000195.1:2828-4162 GCA_919902745.1 Syntrophaceae bacterium
AGGTTGCTCCGCTCCAGGCCGATCGCCTCGGCGGTCCGGGAGATGTTGCCGTCAAACTCCCGAAGTTTGCGGATGATGTACTGGCGCTCGAAGTCCTGCTTCGCGGTGCGGAAGGAAGCTGAAGAAATCCCCGGGTCAGCGGGAAGAACCTCCTTCCCTCCCTCCTCGAAAAGAGGAGAGATATCATACTTCGAGATCACCCCGGTCGGAGTCATGATCACCAGCCGCTCGATGATGTTCTTCAATTCCCGCACATTGCCCGGCCAGTTGTGCCCCATCAGGGAGGCCAGCACATCGTCGGTAACCCTTTTTTCCGCATCCCCCTCTTTCAGCGCAAAATCCTTGAGAAACCGATTGACCAGCAGCGGGATATCCTCCTTCCGGTCGCGCAGCGGGGGAATCCGGAGCGGGATGACGTTCAGGCGATAGTAGAGATCCTGGCGAAACCGTCCCTCCTCCATCTCCTTTTCGAGATCCTTGTTGGTCGCCGCCAGCACCCGGACATCGGTTGGAATCAGCCGGCTCCCCCCGACGCGTTCGAACTTCTTCTCCTGGAGGATCCGAAGCACTTTTGCCTGCGCCTTGAGGCTCATGTCCGCCACCTCGTCAAGAAAAACCGTCCCCTCATTGGCCAGGTCGAACTTCCCCCTTTTCATCGCGGTCGCCCCGGTAAAGGCCCCCTTTTCATGGCCGAACAGCTCGCTCTCGATCAAATCTTCCGGAATCGCCGCACAGTTCACCTCGACGAAGGGTTTCTGCACCCGCCGGCTCTGGCGGTGAACGGATCGGGCCACAAGTTCCTTTCCCGTTCCGTTTTCTCCCATGATCAGGATCCAGGCGTTGGTCGGTGCAACAATGCCGATCATCTCTTTGAGGTCCTGGATCGGACTGCTGTTCCCCGTCAGTTCATATTCGTGACTGACCTTCTGCCGGAGGAGCAGATTTTCCTCTTCCAGACGAACGAGGTTCATCGCATGGTTGACCACCAGGATCACCTTCTCGAGCGAGAGAGGCTTCTCGATGAAATCGAAGGCCCCGAGTTTGGTTGCCTTTACCGCGGTTTCGATGGTGCCGTGACCCGACATCATGACGACCTGGAGATGGGGATGTGCGGCTTTGATCGTCTTGAGGGCCTCGATTCCATCCATGCCGGGAAGCCAGATGTCCAGGACGACCAGATTGGGAGGCTCCTCTTCCAGAATCCGCAGGGCATCCTCGCCGCTGCCGGCCGTAACCACCTCGTACCCCTCGTCGGTCAGGATTCCCCCGAGGGTCTGACAGATGCTCTCTTCATCGTCCACAATCAGAATGGTCTTGTTCATCGTTTCGGTTTT
>CAKKRN010000195.1:4262-12295 GCA_919902745.1 Syntrophaceae bacterium
TCCCTCGGCAACAAACACCGTGCTCCACAATCGCCCCTAGGACTTCTCGGGAACAGGCAACTCAAAGGTCACCACGGTCCCCTTCGGGTTGTTATCCGAAACACCGACGCGGCCGTGATGATCGGCAATGATGGAATTGACGATCGCCAGCCCCAGACCCGTCCCCGACCGTTTTGTGGAGAAATAGGGCTCGAACATCTTTATCTGATAACCGGGCGGGATGCCACAACCGTTGTCGGCCACCTCCACCTTCGCCGTCCTCCCTTTTCGGTCGGAAAGGGTCCGGATCTCGATTCGGCCGTTTGCTCCGCCGAGAGCCGCCACGGCATTGTCGAGCAGGTTGACCATGACCCGCCGGATCTGCTCCGGATCGAGCATTAATTTCGGAATGTCGGCGCCCTGCAGAAAATCAAAAACAATTTCTTTGTGGGCATCCTGGAAGAGGATTACCGAATCGCGGATGACCCCGTTGAGGTCATTGAGCGCCAGGTTCGTGACCGGCAATCGCGCATAACGGGAAAATTCGTTCACGAGGTTCTTCAGGACCTCAACCTGATCGATGATCGTCTTGGTGCACTCCCGAAAGACGCCGCCGTCCTCGCCCAGTCGGTCACCGTATTTTTTCTGCAGGCGCTGCGCGGAGAGTTGGACCGGTGTCAAGGGGTTCTTAATTTCATGGGCCATCCGCCTTGCCACCTCACGCCAGGCGGCCGCCCGCTCCGCTCGCTGCAGCTGGGTCAGATCCTCGAAGACCACCGCCATCCCCATCTCCTTCCCCTCGTCATCGTGGATTGCGGTGATGGTCATGAGCATCGTCATCGCCCGATCCCGCAAGGTGACATCGATCTGCTTTTCGATAAATCCCTCGCCTCGCTCCCGCATCTCCCGCAGAACCTCCCCGGCCAGAATGCGGTGGTCGGGGATGAGAATCTCCACATAACGCCGGTTCAAAACCTTCTGCGTGCGGATGCCGAGCATCTTCTCCGCGGCCCGGTTGATCGTGGTGATGACGCCGTTTCCGTCGATGGAAATTACGCCGGCCGAGACGTTGCGGAGGATGGTTTCCGTATAGTTCCTCCGTTGTTCCAGGTCCAGGTTCGCCTGTTCCAGCCCCTGCTTGCTCCGCTTGAGGTCCTTCGTCATCTGGTTGAATGAGGTGACGAGGACGCCGATCTCGTCGTCCGCGCTGATATCGATCTGGTGGTTCAGATCTCCCTGGGCGATCCTCCGGGTTGCCTCGGCCAGGTCCTGAATCGGCACGGTGATCCCCTTGGCAAGGTAGAGGCCGAACCAGGTTGCGGAAAAGATGATCAGCAGCATTACTATGAAAAGTGTAATGATATAACCGAATTTAATCGGCGTCTTCAGCAGCGATAGCTGCCGGTACTCCTCGGAGGTTCTTGAAATCACGTTGATCTTGTCCACCAGACCGGCTGGAAAGTAATAGCTGGCCGTGACGAATCCGATGACCTCCTTCGGGCTGGCAGCGGAAAAAACAGGGGCGACCCCGCGGATCAGATCGCCGCTTCCAACCTGTTCGGTGGTGGTCAACTCCCGGCCGGCAAACACATCCTCCATCCCCTTGGGGGAGAGGGGCTTCGGGACAATCTGCGCATATTCCCGATCCCGAACAACCACATTCTCCTTCTGGTTTTCGATATGGACCTCGAGCATATTCAGCTTGTTGGTCCTGTGCCGCCTCTCGACCAAGGCCTTCAAGTAAAGAATTTTTTCTCCCTCATAGAGGCCATTTTTCGAGATATCGGCGCTGAGCTGACGTGCGTAGTACTTCGCCTGATCGGCCGATTGCTGATAATAAATCTGCGCGACTTCCAGGGTCCGGTTCAGGGCGTCTCCGATGCGGATGCTGAACCAGTTGTCAATGCTGTAGGAGAGGAAATTAATCGAAACAAGGAACAACAGAACCGTCGGGATGAGCGACAGGCTGACAAAGGCGGCGACCAGACGGGTCCGGAGTTTCGAACCGACAATCCCGTGCCGCCGTTCATAGATCAGTTTTACGAGATTCCGGACGATCAGAAAGATGAGCAGGATAATCAGGATGATGTTGACGTTGATCAGGCCAAAAATCAGGGCGTTGCCGGAGACGGGGAGGAGGGTCACTTCACCCCGGAAGATGCTGCTTTCGAGATAGGTCATCAGGGCGATGAGGAACACCGTCACGAGAATGATGATCCGCTCGCGCTTGCGCCTTTTCGTCTCCTGCACATCCAATTTGACCGGTCTGCGGACCTTTTTCATCAGTAAGAAAACCCCTCCCGGTGCCAGTCGGTTTCAAAATCCCAGAGGGATACGAAGAAAAAGAGATACTCCAGATGAAGCGGCAGACGAACCTTGTCCAGTTTCACCTTGCTCCGGACATAGTAATTTGCGTTTTTCTTCAACGCCTTCAACGGAACGAGGGGAACGCCGTTCAGATCGGCCATTGATCTTTTGGCGCTTTCAAAATCCGGAAAGGCGGTCGCCTCTTTTTCCCCATCGGCGGAGACATGGAAGAGTTTCTTGACGTTGTCGTACTTGATCGTGTGCCGGAGCGTCGTCCGGATCAATTTTTTGTCCCACCATCCCGAACGCTCCTGATAAAGCTCCAGGATAAAGGTAAAGGTGGTCGGCACGCCCGCCAGGATCGCGGCTTCGATCTCCTTCGTGAAGCAGTTCGTCACGCTTGCATAAATGAGGAGATGGCTCGCGTTGTTCGTCGGAAGAAGGTCGCGGATCATCGCGTCATCCGCCGAAACCGCGTGAGGAAAAACAAGAAGAGCCAAAAAAATGATCAAAATGGACCGATCGGCTATCCTTTTCAACATGGCGATCCCTTATGCCCTTCCGTCATCCACCGACCCGATGTCGGAAGCCGGCCGGTTTACTTCGCAAAATAATCAATTTTTTTGTTATGTTGCGTGCTGGGTGGGTATAGTAAAAGAGTAGGGATCAAAAAGCAAGAGCTATTTGCTTGCGGCAACGGAAGACGGGGGGGAGAGAACTTCACTCACATGACCGGGGAGGAGGCCGGGACGGAATCGAGGATCTGGAACGAAGGTACGCGCAGAGAATGAAGTTCATTCAACATTCCCTCTTTGCTGAAGCGACTCACCAGCGTCCAGCACTCTTTGCGCATCAACAGCTCTTTCAGCAGGAGGTTGTTCAGACGGTGACCCGATTTGCAGGCGACAAAATGGCCGATGATCGGAATGCCCAGCAGAGAGAGGTCACCGATCGCGTCGAGGATCTTGTGTTTCACGAATTCGTCCGGAAACCGGAGACCGTCCTTGTTGATGATCCGATGCTCATCCAAAACGACGGCGTTCTTCAGGGATCCCCCGAGGGCCAACCCCTTCGCCTGAAGATATTCGACATCCCGAAGAAAACCAAAGGTTCTTGCCTCGCAGATCTCCTCTTCATAGGAAATATCCGAGAATTTCATCTGGTAGGACTGGACGCCGATCGCGGGGTGGTTGAACGCGATCTTGTAGGTGATCCGGAATTCCGGAGAGGGCAGCAACATCGCCGTACCCCCCCCTTCAGAGACGGCAATCTTCTCTTTGATCACCAGGAGCTTCTTCCCCTTACTCTGGACCCGCGTCCCAACATCTTTAAGAAGATTGACAAAGGGGCGGGCGCTGCCGTCCATGATCGGCACTTCCGGGGCGTCCACCTCGACCACCGCGTTGTCCACACCCATGCCGCTGAAGGCGGACATCAGATGCTCAACCGTGGAGACCGTCACGCCATTGAGGCCGAGGGTCGTCGCCAGCGTCGTGTCTCGAACGTTATGAACATCCGCCTTGATCCGATTGTTCCCCGGCAGATCCCCGCGGACAAAGACGATACCTTCATTGACACCGGCCGGCCGGATGACCATGCCGACCTTTCTCCCGGAATGTAACCCTATGCTTCTGCAAGCAATTTCGTGTTTAACGGTTCTTTGTAAAAACATATGCGCCCATTTTCAAACCACTTCCTTTTTTAACCGGCCTTTCATCGGACCGACCGGTTTTATGTTAGCAATATCCGTACCGTCTTCCGTGAAATTTCCCCAATAAGATAAAAAGAGCTAACCTTTCAGAAACAGGGTGATTCGACTTAAAGCATCTCCTGTTAGATGGTCGATTAAAGAGAGGATGCTCTCCGAACTGTGTTGGAAGCGACACACCCGGCGCCGGGTTCCTCCCGGATGGACGTTATCGGCCGAGATTGCGGTCACGCGGACGGAGAGGCTTGCCGCCTGCTTCCTTTCCGGGGTTGCGGCCGTACCGCTCCCTTTCACTGTAGATGCAGCCGCAGTAAGGCTGTCGGTACATCCCGATCTCCTTCGAAACCCGGACCCCCTCGGACCAGCCATCGCGGAAATCCCGGTATATGAAGGGAATCCCGTGCGCCCCGGCCACGCCTGCGGCTATCTCCCGGATGAGATCGTGCTTCTGATAACGGCTGTAGAGGAGCGTGGTCGTAAAGGCATCGAACCGACCCCTTTTCGCGATCCGCGCCGCATAAGAAAGACGAAGCTGATAGCAGTACCGGCACCGCTCTTCCTCCCGGAAGGCCACCTGCCGTAAAAATGAATCGAGGGGATAGGTCTCCTCCCCAATGATCGTGAGCCCTTCCTGACCGGCGTAGGAGGTCAGCGTATCGAGACGCCTTCGATACTCCAGATAGGGATGGATGTTGGGGTTGTAGAAGAGACCGCATACCTCGTTCTCCTCCCCCCGGAGGATCCGGAGCGGATAGATCGTGCACGGGGCACAGCAGATATGCAGTAGAATTTTCACCGCCGATTCACAAGCCGGATTCCGGATCGTAGGCTTTCACGTTGACGGTCGGATTCAGAAGAGCTCCTTCTGAAGGCCTGCAACCCATTGCCGGCTGAAATGTTCATAAGCCCGCCGGGTCGCAATCCGTCCCCGCGCCGTCCGCTGGAGGTAGCCTTCCTGGATCAGGTAGGGTTCATAAACGTCTTCGATCGTCGCCCTCTCTTCGCCGATGGCCGAGGAGAGGTTGTCGATCCCGACTGGACCGCCATCGAACTTGTCGATCACCGTCAGCAGGATGGTCCGGTCCATGTGATCGAATCCCTTTTCATCCACCTCGAACATCGCGAGGGCGTCCACCGCCACCTGCCGGGTGATCCGTCCCCCGGCCCTGACCTGGGCGAAATCACGGACCCGGCGGAGCAGGCGGTTGGCGATCCGGGGCGTCCCCCGGGAACGGCAGGCCAGCTCGGCCGCGCCGTCTTCGACGATGTCCACGGAGAGGATTCGGGCCGACCGGCGGATGATAACGGCCAGTTCCCCCGGCGTATAAAATTCGAAACGAAAGCTCATGCCGAATCGGTCGCGCAGCGGCGAGGTCAGAAGCCCCGCACGGGTCGTCGCCCCGATCAGCGTGAATTTCGGGATCTCTAACTTCATTGACCGCGCTGACGGCCCCTGGCCGATGAGGATGTCGATATGAAAATCCTCCATCGCCGGGTAAAGAATCTCCTCAACGACATGGGAGAGGCGGTGGATCTCGTCGATGAACAGCACATCCTTCTCGTGCAGATTGGTCAGGATGGCTGCCAGATCCCCCGGCCTTTCGATCACCGGACCGGAGGTCGCCTTGACGTCCACACCCATCTCCCGGGCCATGATATAAGCCAGGGTGGTCTTCCCGAGACCGGGAGGACCGTAGAGGAGAACATGATCCAAGGCCTCCTGCCGCTGTTTTGCGGCCTCGATGAAGACGGAGAGGTTCTTCTTGATCTTCTCCTGGCCGATATACTCGGAAAGACTTTTCGGGCGCAGGGAAACATCGTATCCTTCGTCCTCGTCGAGTCCCTGCGGGACGGTCAGCGGATTCTTGGATGTGATGCTCATGGAATCGGCTTTTTTCACGTCTTATCCAATCCTCGTTTGCCAGTTACATGCCGGACGGAGGGAATCGGACCTTACCCGGCCAGAATGCGGAGCGCCTTCTTCAAAATACGGTCGAGGGAGAGGGGTTCCGGCGCTTCCTTCATGATTTGTTCAACGGCATCCCTGGCCGACGACCCCTTATAGCCGAGATTTACAAGCGCGGAGAGGGCATCATCCTTCACCTGTTCACCCGTCCGGACCGCCGTGATCCCGACCGGGACGGTCTCACTTCCGAGCTTCACCGCCTTGTCCTTCAGTTCAAGGATCATCCGCTCCGCGGTCTTCCGGCCCACACCGGGGATCCCGGTCAGACGCTTCAGATCCTCCGCCGCGACCGCCCTAACCCACTCCCCTGCAGAGATACCGGAAAGGACATTGACGGCCAGCTTGGGCCCGATGCCGCTGACGGAGATCATCAGTTGAAAGACATTCCTTTCCTCCTCGGTATAGAATCCGTAGAGGCTGATCGCATCCTCCCGGACGTGGGTATGGATCTGAAGCACAACGGATCGCTCGACCTCAGGCAGCTCATAGAAGGTGCTCAGCGGTACGACGACACGGTAGCCCGTCCCGTGAACATCCACCACGCACTGGGTGACCGATTTCTGAATCAGAATGCCGCTGAGTCGTGCAATCATTTTAAATGGGATCCGCCTTTTTAAAATGGATATGACAGATGGCGACGGCCAGCGCGTCGGCCGCATCGGGCGGCGGCAGTTCCGAAAGCTTCAGGATCGCCCGGACCATCATCTGGACCTGCCCCTTTTCCGCACGGCCGTAACCGACGACGGCCTTTTTGATCTCCAGCGGGCTGTATTCGTAAACCGGCACGCCATTCTCCGCCCCGGCCAGGATCGCCACCCCCCGGACGTGGCCTTGCTTGATCAGACTCCGGATATTCTTCCCGTAGAAGATATTCTCGATGGCCAGCGCCTCCGGCTCCGTCCGGCGGATCACCTCCTGAATTCCGCCGCAGATGGTCTGCAGACAGGATGAGAGAGCGACGCCCTTTACGGGCTTGATCTCGCCATACTGGACGCAGCAAAGACCGGATCCGGCCTCCTCAACAACACCATAACCCGTGACATGGCTTCCCGGATCGATGCCGAGAACCCTGAACGTTCCCGCCCCCTTCACGATACCGGGATCACCCTTTCCTGTTCCGCCTCCTGCCCGCGTCCGGTCATTTTCCATCTACTGACTCAGCTTTTCCATGACGTCATCCGGAATATCGAAATTGGCATATACGTTCTGGACGTCGTCGTTGTCCTCTAATTTTTCCATGAGTTTGAGCATCTGTTCCGCCTTCCCCGCTTCCAGCTTGACCGTGTTCTGGGGGATCTTGCCGACGCGCGCCTCCAAATATTTCCAGCCTTTGATATCGATTGCCTTTTTAACCGCCTCGAAGGTCATCGGATCCGTGATCACCTCCCATTCGCTCTGCTGATCCCGGACATCTTCCGCTCCGGCATCGAGCGCAACCTCCATCAGCGCATCTTCGCCGACCGCCTTCTTGTCAAAGACGATGCTTCCTTTCTTGTCAAACATCCAGGCGACGCAGCCATTTTCACCCAAATTTCCGCCGTGCTTGGATAGGATGTGCCGGATCTCCGCAACCGTCCGGTTCTTGTTGTCGGTCATCACATCGACAATCACCGCAACGCCCGCAGGACCGTACCCCTCGTATGTCACCTCTTCATAGGCCGCCGCACCGGCCTGGTCCCCGGTACCCTTCTTGATCGCCCGGTCGATGTTGTCCTTGGGCATGTTCTCTTCCTTGGCCGCCATGATGGCCTGCCGCAGGCGGGAGTTTCCCTCGAGATCACCGCCACCCAGTCTGGCCGCAAGCGTGATTTCCTTGATCAATTTCGTGAAGATCTTGCCGCGTTTCGAATCTATGGCGCCCTTCTTTCGCTTGATCGTACTCCATTTGGAATGCCCTGACATGACCGTTCATCTCCTGATATTGATTTTATTAAAACTGCGAAAGTTCATAGCACAAGCCCAAGTTGAATGTAAAATAAAAAAAGCCCCTTCCATCAAGGAAGGGGCTTTCAATTTAAATTCCGGCGGCACCTACTCTCCCACACAGTCTCCCATGCAGTACCATCGGCGCTG
>CAKKRN010000196.1:0-11059 GCA_919902745.1 Syntrophaceae bacterium
CTGGAATTCGCGCTGGCCTGCACTGGGCGGATCGCCAAAGAGGGCAAGAGCACCCTCATCGGCCTTCCGGAGTGCAATGTGGGCCTCTTTCCCGGCGCCGGCGGGACGCAGCGGCTGCCGCGGCTGATCGGCTATCCGGCGTTGGAACTGATCCTGAAGGGGACGATGCTTCCGGCGGCGAAGGCATATGAAATGGGGATCATCGACCGGCTGGTTCCCGCGGATGGCGACCTCCTTGCGTCGGCGAAGACCCTTCTCGAAGAGGTCATCGCCGGGACGGCGAACCTGAAGCGGCCCGTCCAGGACTTCACCCAGATCGACGCCGTCGCGGAGATGGCGAAGGCGGGGATTCTCAAGGCGACCAAGGGGAGGGAAATCCCCGGCCCGATGCTGGCCCTCAAATCGATGCACGAAGGGTTGAAGGTGTCGCTTGCGGAGGGGATAGAGATCGAAAAGAAGAACTTCGTCGAGGTGGTCCTGACGAAGGAGGCCAAGGGGAGCATCAACACCTTCTTCATCAAGGGGATGACGGACAAGCCGCAGACGATGATGACCAAAGGGTTCGTCCCCAAACCGCTGAAGAAGGTAGCCGTCCTGGGCTTCGGGACAATGGGCCGGGGGATCGTCATCGACACCCTCCGCAACACGCAGCTCCCCGTCCTCGTCAAGGACGTCCCCGAGGCCCTGGAGCCGGGAAAGGCCTTCGTCCGGAAGATTCTGGACGGGATGGCCGAGAAAAAACGGCTGAAGGAGCCCGTGGATGCGATCATGTCCCGTCTCACGGTCACGACGGACTACATCGACGCCTTCCGGGAGATGGACCTCATCATCGAGGCGGTCTTCGAGGAGATCGGCGTGAAGAAACAGGTGTACGGGGAACTCGGCAAGGTGGTCCGGGAGGATTGCATCATCGCGAGCAACACCTCTTCCATCCCGATCACCTCGATGGCCCCTTTCGTGGTGAAGCCGGCGCGTTTCGGCGGGATCCACTTCTTTTCGCCTGTCTGGCTGATGCAGCTCGTGGAGGTGATCCGCGGCGAGCAGACCGCCCAGGAGACGATCGACAACCTACTCAGTTTTGCAGGGCTCATCCGGAAGCGGCCCATCGTCTGCCGGGATAACGCCGGCTTCGTCGTCAATGCGATGCTCTTCCCCAACTTCGTCAATGCACTGAAATACATCGAGGAAGGGAATCCCATCGAAAAGGTGGACCGGGCGATGACCCATTTTGGCATGCCCGTGGGACCGATCCGGCTCATCGACGAGGTGGGAATCGACGTCCTTTACAAGATCTTTATCGGGATGGGGATCAAGCAGGAGACGGTGAAGAGCGTGGTCGAGGCGGGGCGCCTCGGGCTGAAGAAATCGGGCAAGGGGTTCTTCCTGAAGGACGGCAGCGTCGATCCGGAGGTGCTGCCGCTGATCGCGAAGCGCCCGCCGCTGGAAGTCAGCGAAGAGGAGATCAAACTGGGGCTCCTTACCGCGATGGTCCAGGTGGGAAAAGACCTCCTCGACCGGAAGATCGTTGACGACGTCCGGATGATCGACGTGGGGATCATCTGGGGGCTCGGCTTCCCCGCCGACAAGGGCGGCCCGATGAAGTGGGCCGACCTCATCGGCCTGAGCCGAAAGCTCTACGGGAAGAATTTCTATTAACCCCCATGCCCGGGTCGGGCACAACGAAAACCGTACGACGGAAACAGAAGGCGCCCCGGGAGGAGAGCATCCGGGGCGCTTCCCGTTTTTACCGCTGGTGTTTATCGGTCCGGTTCGATGACCACCTTGATCGCCGTCGGATCGTTCGCCGCGACGGCGAAGGCCTGCGCGACCCGCGAGATCGGAAAGCGGTGGGTGATCAGCGGCTCGATGTCGAGCTGCCCCTGTATCACCGGCCGCAGAGCCAGCGGCGTCCAGAGGGTGCGCTGCCTGTTCTCTTTTCGAAGGGCGGAAGGGTGTTTTCCCCTTGACGGCAAACGTGAAATCATCGACATAAGGCCAAAGCTTGTCCGAATATCCCCGCCCGCTGGAGAAAAGAGAGGGGAAAATCGCATGCCGGCTCCTCCGGAGAGAAACGAAAAAAAGAGGGCAACCCTTGCAGCGGTCGGATCCATCCTGCTGTGGTGCGCGAGCGGCGTCTGTTTCGCCCGCGGGGCGCGCCTCCTGGGACCGATGGCCTACCTGACGCTGATGACGGCAACGGGCGTGATCACGGTCGTCCTCCTGCAGCGCTTCCGGGGACAACCGTTCGCCAATCTGGTCCGCCTGCCTCTCCGGGTCATGGTCGCCGGTTTCTGGGGGGTCGCCTTCTACACGGTGATCCTGGCGCTCGCCTTCGGCATCGCCCCGGAGCGCGCCATCGGCCAGGTCAATCTCCTGAACTACCTCTGGCCGGTCTGGATCGTCCTGCTGTCCGCCGTCCTGATCCGGGAGAAGACGCGGCTGCTCCCGACAGCGGCAGGCGTCCTTCTCGGATTCGCGGGGATCATCGTCGCGCGTGGTCCGGCAGAGCTTCTGCGTGCACCCGAAAACCCGCTGCCGCTGTTCCTTGCCCTTTTGGGCGGGTTCCTCTGGGCTTGTTACAGCGTCCTCCTCCGGCGCTGGCGGATTCCTGCAGAGCAGGGGGGGACGGCGTTCCATTTCACCCTCTGTGCGCTGATGGCCGCGGCGGTCGCCGCCATCCGGGGGGAGTGGCAGAATCTGCCGCCGGTCGGCGCGGAGTCGCTCTTCTGGATCCTCTTCGGCGGGATCGGTCCGGTGGGGCTTGCGTACCACTGGTGGGAGATCGGAGTGAAGCGCGGCCATGTGCCATTGATCAGCACGCTCGCCTATTTCATCCCCATCGGTTCCACCCTGCTCATCGGCCTCCTCTTCCGGGAGGCGATGGGGCCGGGACTCCTCTTCGGGGCTGTCCTGATCGCAGCGGGCGCCTGGCTGGCGGGACGGACGCAGGAGTAAAGCGGAAGGCAGGCCTTGACGAGGCGGCTTCTACCCCGATTTCTTCGTCTTGAGGAGCTCCTGCCAGGTGTGGCGCTGGAGGAACGACCCGTCGACGTTCGCTTCCATCTCCTTAAACAGCGCGAACGGCATGGCAAAGCTGAGAAGGTTGTCGCCCAACTGCTTGCGGATGAAGACCCGGGCGGAGAGGTCGGTCAGCCCCACCACGGCGCGCGGCCGGTTGGATTCCGCCTCCTGGTAGGGGTAGATGCCGATCGTCTGGCAGCCGGCGGCGAACGGAATGAAAACATTTTCATTGCTTCCGCGACCGTAGTTCGCCAGGACGACGAGCGCCGACAGTTCGTCCGGGTCGGCGAAGAAGATCACCGTCTGCGGCGTCTCTTTTTCGGTGTCGACATCGGCCAGCGGCCGGAAGACGACGTAGCGCTTCGGGATCTGCATGATCGGGAGGCCCGTGACGAAGCGCTTCACATCCTCCGGCGTCTTGACGTAGCGTTCGCCGTTGACGAAGTTATCGTAGGCCTCGCCCGTCAGGAAGGGTTTGACCTTCTCCGCGACGGCCGGACCCTCCGCCCACCCTTCGATACCGGAGGAGAGGAAGTGGCAGAAGCCCTCTTCGCTGCCGGGAAAACTTTGATATTGATTCCCGAAACCCATCCCGACACCGCCGCCGAAGCAACCGAATGTCTTCGCATCGCAGACGGCCGGCCGCCCCTTCACGGCGGAAGCGGCGAGCCACATTACGCAGCCCCAGCGGCCTTCCTGGAACTGCATCGCCCCTTCGGGCTTTTCGTCGGACCAGATCAGCGCGATGGGGGGATGCTTCGTCTCGATGGCCTGTGCGATTCTGCTTTCCATATGGGGGCTCCTTGATCATCCGTTCGTTGGTTTTTTGTTTTATATCATAGAGAAAACGGCGGCGCAATCGCTTCGGGATGCTTAAAGACAACGTGATGGTCAACAGGAGAGTCAATTCCGTTGTTTGCTATTTTGCCCCGAATATTGTAGAAATGCCCCCATGAAGACGATGCCGGTCGAATATGCGGGTATCTATAAAGGGATGGCGCTGATCGCCGATCCGATCTACCGGTACGCCTCCTTCACCGTCCCCGCGGCGGACGGCGGCGAGAAAACCGAGAAGGAGCTGATCGACTCCCCTTGGATGCAGCGTCTCCGGAGGATCTACCAGCTCCAGAGCGCCCGCTGGGTTTACCCGGCGGCCGAGCATACCCGGTTTCAGCATTCCCTCGGAACGATGCACATGGCGGGCGAGTTCGGCCGCCACCTCTACCCGTCGCTGAAGGAGGTCTGCCCGGACGCCCCCTCCGCGAACTGCGTGGAGGAGCTCCTCCGGGTGGCGGGTCTGCTTCACGACGTGGGGCACGGCCCTTACGGCCACTTCTTCGACGACCATTTCCTGGGCCAGTATGGGCTCACCCATGAGGATCTGGGCCGGTTGATCATCTGCCGGAAGCTGGGCCGGGTCATCTCCCGGGTCCGGCGGAGCCCCTCGGGACCCTTTGCCGAAGGCGAGACGCTCGATCCCGCCCAGGTGGCCTTCCTGATCCGGATGCCGGATTTGTACGATGCAAAGATGCCCCGATGGCTTCAGCTTCTCCGCCAGCTCTTCTCGGGCATCTATACCGTGGACAACCTCGATTATGTCCAGCGCGACGCCTTCATGACCGGCTTTTCGCTCGACATCGTCGACATCACGCGTCTCCGCTTCTACACCTTCTTTACGAAGGATGGCCTTACGCTCCACCAGGCGGGCGTCTCGGCGCTGAGCCGCTTTCTGAACGCGAGATTGAACCTCTATTCCAACGTCTATTTCCACCGGACGACGCGGGCGCTGGATCTCCACCTCCAGGAGATCTTCCGCGACACGATGGACATGATCCTGCCGGTTAATCCCATCGACGATCTGGATGCGTACCTGGATTGCGACGAGTGGCGGCTCTTTTCCGAGGTCCGGTCGTGGCCCGACAGCGCTGATCCGCGGAAACGGAAGCTCGGGCGGGAATGGGAAAAGCTTCACCACCGGGAGGTTAAATGGAAGATGTCTTTTTCGGCGGAGATCTCGATCGACCAGCTCCCGAAAGGGACCCGCTTCTCCCCCCCACCCGACTATGAGAAACAGATCCGCTCCTGCCTGCCCGGCCCGCTGAAGAAAAAACCCTTCCGCGTTGATCTGGCGACGCAGGACCCGCGGCCGATCAATCCGATGGCGGAGACGGAAAAAAGGGTGAACATCTTCGACCCGGTGACCGGAACGACCTCCCCCGAACCGCTCCGGGAGATCTACCGCTTCATCCCGGCCCGGGTTGTCCATCTTCGGGTCTTTTCCCTGAACCACGACCACGACGACCTCATAGCCCGTGCGACGGAACGTATCCTTGGCGCCGTGGACGGAACGTCGAAGACGAATATCTGATGATCACCGATCTGGAAACCACCGACATCACGCTCTTCGTTCGCACCTCCGCTGAGGAGGTCGCCCGCTGGAACCGCCGGAGAATCGTCGAGGCGCTGATCCGCGAGGCGGCGATCGACGAGGAGACCGCCGAGGCGATCAGTCGGGAGGTCGAAAAACAGATCGTCTCCTCCGGGATCAGCCTGCTCACGTCGGCTCTCATCCGGGAGCTCGTGGATGCCAAGCTGATCGAACGGGGGCTGGAACAGGCGAGACGGCTCCACGCCCGCCTCGGCTTCCCTCTCTACGACGTCCGGCAGCTCATCCGCCATCAGAACAAGGAAAACGCGAATGTGCCCCACGCCCCGGAGGGGACCAGCCTGGCCCTCGTCGAGGGGATCAAGCGGGAATACGCGCTCCACGACGTCTTCTCCCGGGAGGTGGGCGACGCCCATCTCTCCGGCGATCTTCACCTCCACGGCCTGGGCTACATCGACCGGCCTTACAGCGCCTTCCAGTCGCTCGAATACCTCAAACGGTTCGGCCTCAAGCTGCCCCATTCCGTGACGGTCGCCGGTCCGGCGCGGCATGCGGAGGTCCTGCTCGCCCACATGGTCCGTTTCGGGGCCTCGCTCCAGGGGCATTTCGCCGGCGTGATCGGCTGGGATGCGATCAACCTCTCGTTTGCACCCTACTTGGCGGGAATGGGGGAGCGGGAACTCGAACAATTCGCCCAGATGCTGATTTACGAATTCTCCCAGCTCACCTCGTCCCGCGGGGGGCAGGCGATCTTTACCGATATTCATCTCTGCTGGGAGGTTCCCGACGTTCTCGCCGAACTCCCCGCTGTCGGCCCGGGAGGGAAGAACACCGGCCGAACCTTCCGGGAGTATGGGGAAGATGCCCGACGATTCGCCCGGGCGCTTATGGCGGTTTACCGGGAGGGGGACGCCACGGGAAAGCCGTTCATTTTCCCCCGGCCCATCGTCCACATCACGGATGCGTTCTTCCGAACACCGGGTCACGAGGCATTTCTGGAGCAGGTTTGCGGCGTTGCCGCTGCGAAGGGGAATCCTTGCCTGGTCCTCGATCGGGAAAACCGTTCACGCATCTTCCCTTGCGGCTGTGTGGATTTCGGCGAAGAAGCCGCGGACGGCGCCCGCGATCCCTGGAAAAGAAGATGTGCTTCGATCCAGAACGTAACCCTGAACCTCCCCCGTCTCGGCTACCGCGCCTGGGAAGAAGACGACAGCAAACTTTTTTCTCTGCTCGACGAGGCGATGGGGCTCGCAGCGAAGGCCCATATCCAAAAGCGCGACTTCATTGAAAATCTCCTTTCCATCGGGGCCGCCGGGCCGCTCGCGATGCTCGCGATGCAAAACGACGGCTCTCCGTATTTCCGGATGGCCGAGGCGACCTATCTGATCGGGGTGACGGGACTCAATGAACTGGTCCAGATCCGGAAGGAGAAACAATTGCATGAGTCGGACGAGGCGCTGGCCTTCGGCCTTTCACTCATCGGCCACATGAGGAAAGAGGGCGAGAAACTCTGCGAAATCCACGGGATGAAATTTGTTCTGGAGCAGACCCCTGCGGAGACCACCGCCCACCGTTTCGCCCGTCTCGACCTGAAGCACTTCTCCCCGCTGCCGGGCCGTTATGTCCGGGGCGATTTGACCAGGGGGGAGATCTACTACACGAACGCCACCCATCTCCATCCCGCGGCGCCGGTCGATCCGGCGACGCGGATCAGGCTGGAGGGGCTCTTTCACCCCTTCTTCCGGGCGGGGGCCGTCACCCATATCGAGTTGGGGGCTGCCGAGCCACCGGCCGAAGCCCTTGCCGGTATGGCCGTCCAAGCGTTCCGCGAGACGCAGAACAACCAGATCGTCTTCTCCCCCGAGTTCACCTGCTGTGCCCGCTGCGACGCGACAATGCGGGGGATTCTCGAAACGTGCGTAAATTGCGGTTCTCAAGAGGTGGATGGCCTTGCCCGGATCACCCAGTATTACAGCCGGGTCTCCGGCTGGAACCGGGGCAAGCGCGCCGAGCTCCGCGACCGGAACCGCAACCGAGACGCCTTCCCCGCCGATCCCCTTCCTTAAGACCTTTTGTAGTTCCTGTTGGGAATGTCTATTCTTGATTTGAAGAGGGATTACATCCAGTTCCGACCGTGATACAGGTTGGGCTTGAACGTGGGGACAGGGAATTAAATTGCCGGCCTCCCTTGACAGGGTCCGGGTCGATTCTTATATTAGGCGCGATTTTCAAGGATTGCTGAAAAACGGGCGGGAAAGGGCGCCATGGAAGATTACATCATCAAAATATTCCGAGAGTCGTGCCAGGTCAAGGAGGCTTTTGTAAACGACAACCTGAACCGGATCGTGGCTGTGGTCGGGGCGGTGACGGCGGCGCTGAAGGCGGGCAACAAGATTCTTCTGTTCGGAAACGGCGGCTCCGCGGCGGACGCCCAGCACCTGGCGGCGGAATTTGTGAACCGGTTCGTGATCGAGAGGCCGCCCCTTCCCGCCATTGCTCTGACGACCGATACGTCGGTCATCACCAGCATCGGGAACGACTACGATTTTGCGGATATCTTCAGCAAGCAGATTCGGGCGATCGGCCAAAAGGGCGATATCGCCTGGGGAATGAGCACCAGCGGCGCCTCCGTGAACGTGGTCAAGGGGTTGGAGGCTGCAAAGAAAATCGGTATGGTCACGATCGGTCTGACCGGCCGGGATGGCGGCGACGTCGCCCGGATTGCGGATCACGCGCTGAACGTTTCTTCCACCAGCACCCCCCGCATCCAGGAGGTGCATATCACGGTGGGGCACGTGATCTGCGAGATGGTGGATTTCAGGCTCTTTCAGAGACCGGATATGAAATAGGAGAGTCATGGTCGCAAAGATGAAAAAGCATACAGCGGAGGCCGGCGAAGGCCTTCCGAAGAAAACGGCGGAGCCGCAGGCGGCGGTTGGCGGGCCGGAAGCGGAACTTGCCGGAGAGACGGCTAAGGCGGAAGATCTGATGGTGAAACTTGAGGAAGCGGAGAAGAAGGCCGCGGACAACTACGACAAATACGTGCGCACCGTCGCCGAGCTCGATAATTACCGGAAACGCGCCGCCCGGGAAAAGGCGGACGCGATTCAATACGGAAACGAGAATCTCCTCCGGGACATCCTGCCGCTTGTCGACGGCATGGACCGCGCCCTCGAACATGCATGCAATTCTGAGGACTTCGAGGCCTTCAGAAAGGGGCTCAAGCTGCTTCAGGGACAACTGCTGGGTTGTCTGCAGAAACACGGCGTGGAGATGATCGATACGGAGGGGAAGGACTTTGATCCCCATGTTCATGAGGCGATGATGCAGGTGGAGAGCGTAGAACATGAGGACAGCCAGGTGGTCGGCGAGTTCGAACGGGGGTATCTGCTGAACGGCAGGTTGCTCCGACCGGCGAAGGTCTCCGTCTGCAAACGCCCCTCAAGGGGCGGTGACCGGGAAAATAATTGCGAAAATGGGACGGCTTCGTAAAAAGGCCGCAGGCAAGGCGCGCGAATCCTGAGGAATGAGGCGTACTTTGTCGTACGCCGCAATGACGAAGTATGAAGCGCAACGCAGCATCCGGGATTTTTACGAAGCCGTCAAGAATCATTAAGGAGGAGGAATAAGTATCATGGGAAAGATTATCGGAATCGATTTGGGAACAACGAACTCGTGCGTCGCGGTGATGGAAGGCGGGGACCCCGTCGTGATCGCGAACCAGGAGGGGAATCGGACGACCCCCTCGATGGTGGCCTTCACGGAGAGCGGGGAGCGGCAGGTGGGGCAGGTCGCAAAGCGGCAGGCCGTCACCAACTCGGAGAACACCGTCTACGCGATCAAGCGGCTCATCGGGAGAAAATACAATTCGAAAGAGGTTCAGTACGACAAAACGGTCAGCCCGTTCAAGATCACCGAGGCCGGAAACGGCGACGCGCAGGTGACGATCCGGGGGCGGAACTACAGCCCGGCCGAGATCTCCTCGATGATCCTGACGAAGATGAAGCAGACCGCCGACGATTACCTCGGGGAGAAGATCACCGATGCGGTCATCACCGTGCCGGCCTACTTCAATGACTCCCAGCGGCAAGCGACGAAAGACGCCGGCAAGATCGCGGGGCTGAACGTGCTCCGGATCATCAACGAGCCGACGGCGGCGGCCCTCGCCTACGGCCTCGACAAGAAGAAAGACGAGAAGATCGCCGTCTTCGATCTCGGCGGCGGGACCTTCGATATCTCGATCCTCGAACTGGGCGACGGCGTCTTTGAAGTCAAGTCCACGAACGGCGACACCCACCTGGGCGGCGAGGATTACGACCAGCGGCTGATCGAGTACCTGGCCACCGAATTCAAGAAGGACCAGGGTATCGACATCCGGAAGGACAAGATGGCCCTTCAGCGGATCAAGGAGGCGGCGGAGAAGGCGAAGATGGAGCTCTCCAGCTCGATGGAGACGGATGTCAACCTCCCCTTCATCACGGCCGACGCCTCGGGGCCGAAGCACATGAACATCAGGCTGACCCGGGCGAAGTTAGAGGCCATCGTCGAGGACCTGATCGAAAAGATGGTTCCGCCCTGCCTGACGGCGCTGAAGGACGCGAAGCTGACCCCGGCCGACATCGACGAGGTGATCCTCGTCGGCGGGATGACCCGGATGCCCCGCGTTCAGCAGAAGGTCAAGGAGATCTTCGGAAAAGAACCCAACAAGGGGGTCAACCCGGATGAGGTGGTTGCCGTCGGGGCGGCCATCCAGGGAGGCGTCCTGACCGGCGACGTGAAGGACGTGCTGCTGCTCGACGTGACGCCGCTTTCTCTCGGCATCGAAACATTGGGCGGCGTCATGACACGGCTCATCGAGAAGAACACGACGATCCCGACCAAGAAAAGTCAGGTCTTTTCGACGGCGGCGGACAACCAGCCGGCGGTGAGCATCCACGTTCTCCAGGGCGAAAGGTCCATGGCGGGCGACAACCGGACGCTCGGGCGGTTCGAACTTGTAGGGATCCCCGCGGCGCCGCGCGGCGTGCCGCAGATCGAGGTGACCTTTGACATCGACGCGAACGGCATCGTTCACGTCTCGGCGAAGGATCTGGGCACCGGCAAGGAGCAGAGCATCCGGATCACCGCCTCCAGCGGTCTCTCCGAAGAGGAGATCAAGAAGCTGGTGAAGGATGCCGACGCCCACGCCGAGGAGGACAAGAAGAAAAAGGAACTGATCGAGGCGAGAAACCACGCCGACTCGCTGGCCTACAGTGTGGAGAAGAACGTCAAGGAGTTCGGCGACAAGATCGACGCCGCCGAAAAGGCGAAGATCGAAGAGGGTATCGCCAAGGTGAGGAAGGCGATCGAGGGCGACGACCTTGAGGCGATCAAGGCGGCCCAGGAGGAGCTGACCAACGCCTCCCACAAGCTGGCCGAGGCGATGTACGCCAAAACCGCACAGCAGCAGGCGGGTGCGGGCGCCGGTCCCCAGCCGGGAGCGGACGCCGGGCCGGGCGCGGGTGCGCAGGCCGGCGGCAAGAAGGATGACGACGTGGTTGACGCCGACTTCGAGGATGTGAAGAAGTAATTTTGGTTGAGACCAACGGCCCGGACCTCCCATGCGGATGTCCGGGCTTTTTTTTGTCGACGACGGGCCCCGGTGTGGTATAA
>CAKKRN010000196.1:11159-12248 GCA_919902745.1 Syntrophaceae bacterium
AACAACGCCGAAACGGCGGAGAGGCTGAAGCAGGGGGGCATCCGGGTCTGCATGGACGCCCCGGACCGGGTGACGCATACGAAGCTCGTCGTCATCGACCGGCGGTATCTGCTGATCGGGAGCCACAACCTGACGCAGGCGGCCCTGAAGTTCAATCACGAGGCCTCCGTCTGGATCGATTCGGCCCCGTTGGCCGAAGAGGCCCTGGGTTATATGAAGTCCCTCTGCCCCGGAGAGTGGAAATGAGCGCCAGGGGCTGCGGGGTTGCGCATACACGTCCTTTCGATCAAGGACGGCCGGATCATGGAGGTGAAGCAGCATGGCAAAACGATTTCTTCTGACCAACGACGACGGAATCTATGCACGGGGCCTCCTGGCCCTCTATCAGGAGCTCTCCCGGGACGCGGAGTGCCTCATCGTGGCGCCCGAGGTTGAGCAGAGCGCCGTCGGCCACGCGATCACGATCTCCCGCCCGCTGATGGTCCGGAAGGCCAGGAAGAACGGCGGCTTCCTCGGCTATGCCGTCCTCGGGACGCCCGCCGACTGTGTGAAGATCGGCCTCGGCGAACTGGCCGGGGAACCGGTCGATCTGGTCGTCTCCGGGATCAACCGCGGGGCCAACGTGGGGATCAACGTCCTCTATTCGGGGACCGTCTCCGCGGCCACGGAGGCGGCGATCCTGGGGGTGCCTTCGCTCGCGATCTCCCTGGATACGCACGACGAGGCGGACTATTCGGCGGCCGCCCGTTTCGCCCGAAAGATGGCCGCCTTCATCCTCGAAAATCCGCTGCCGAACGTCGCGCTGAACGTAAACGTCCCGGCGGTCCCGGAGTCAGAGATCCGTGGCGTCGTGGTCGCGAGGCAGGGCCGGGCGCGCCTGACGGAAAGCTACGATAAACGGGTCGATCCGCGCGAAAACATCTACTACTGGCTTGCCGGCGAGACCGAGCTTCCCTCGCAGGAGCAGGACGATACGGACG
Source organism: Syntrophaceae bacterium (assembly GCA_919902745.1). GTDB lineage: Bacteria > Desulfobacterota > Syntrophia > Syntrophales > UBA5619 > UBA5619. The sequence continues at coordinate 12,140 of CAKKRN010000196.1, forward strand.
CCGGCGCCCTGAAGCGGGGGATGATCACCGTCACCCCGATCCATTACGACCTCACCCGCCACGACCTCCTCGATGGTCTGCGAACCCGCGTCAAGGAACACTTCTAACC
>CAKKRN010000197.1 GCA_919902745.1 Syntrophaceae bacterium
TTTGACGGGCGCAACTGGCGCGACGATTTTCAACTGACGCTGCATCTGCAAGACGAGGTTCGTATCACCCGGCCTACGGGCAATATCTTCCTGACCAACATCCACCGGGTTTATTCGGGCGACGACATTCCGCCTTCACCGGACGATGAAGACATGCGGGATTATTTTCTGGGCAAGCGTCCCACGGGCGCGACCACGGATTCCAAGGTGGACCTGGGCATGATCGTCCGGGATATTGACGAACTGATGGTGTTGAATGACGAGGCGCACCATATTCACGACCCGCGCATGGCCTGGTTCAAAGCAATCGAAGACATCCACAACCGGCTGAAGCAGAAGGGGGCGGCTCTTTCCATGCAGGTGGACACGACGGCCACGCCCAAGCACAACAATGGCGCGATTTTCGTGCAAACCGTGGCTGATTACCCGCTGGTGGAAGCCATTAAGCAAAATGTGGTCAAGCATCCGGTTCTGCCCGACGCGCCGAGCCGCGCGAAATTGCAGGAGCGCCAGAGCGTAAAGTACACCGAGAAATATACCGACTACATCCATTTGGGCGTGATCGAATGGCGCAAGGCGTATGCCGAACACGAAAAGATGGGCAAGAAGGCGATCCTGTTCGTGATGACCGACGACACGCGCAACTGCGACGACGTGGCCGAGTATCTGGAGGGGCATTACCCGGACTTGAAAGACGCCGTGCTGGTCATTCACACCAAGAACAACGGCGAGATTTCCGAATCCGCCTCGGGCAAGGACAAGGACGAACTGGAGAAACTACGCAAGCAGGCCAATGAGATTGACGGCATGGGAAGCCCATACAAGGCCATCATCTCGGTGATGATGCTCAAAGAGGGGTGGGACGTGAAGAATGTCACAACCATCGTGGGGCTGCGCGCCTATGCCGCCCAGAGCAACATCCTTCCCGAGCAGACGCTGGGCCGGGGTTTGCGCAAGATGTATCCCGACGATGTGGAAGAGTACGTCAGCGTGGTCGGCACCAATGCCTTCATGGACTTCGTGGAATCCATCCAGGCCGAAGGCGTGGTGCTGGAGCGCAAGGCGATGGGGGAAGGGACGGGGCCGAAGACTCCGCTGGTGGTCGAAGTTGACAAGGAGAACGAGAAGAAGGACATCGCCGCGCTGGACATTGAAATCCCGGTGCTGAGCCCCCGTGTCTACCGGGAGTACAAAAGCCTGGGCAATCTGGACATCGCCGCGATGGGGCATCAACGCTTAGCCTGCCTGAAATTCAGCGAAGAGGAACAGCGGGAGATCGTATTCAAGGACATCACCAACGGCGAGATTACGCATACCACGATTCTCGACACGGCTGGCGTTGCCGACTACCGCAGCGTGATCGGCTACTTCGCGCAAAGCATCATGAGGGATCTGCGCCTGGTCAGCGGCTATGACGTGCTGTATGGCAAGGTCAAGGCGTTTGTGCAAGAGGAGTTGTTTGACCGCCCGGTGGAACTGGAAGACCCCAACACATTACGCAACCTGTCGGAACCGGCCGCCACCAAGACACTGATTGAGACCTTCAAAAAGGCGATCAACGCGCTGACCGTCCGGGACAAAGGCGACGCCGAAATCCGGGACACGATCAAGTTACGCCAGACCCGGCCTTTTGTGGCCAAGGATCAAGGCTACCTTGTCCCGAAGAAAAGCGTCTTCAACCGCATCATTGGCGACAGCCAACTGGAGCTTCGGTTTGCCGGATTCCTGGAGGATTGCAGTGATGTGGTCTCTTACGCGAAGAACTACATGGCCGTCCATTTCAAGCTCGATTACGTGAACGCGGGCGGCGATATCTCCAACTATTACCCGGATTTTATGATCAAGCTGTCGGACAAGCGGATTGTCATTGTCGAAACCAAAGGGCAGGGAGATTTGGACGTGCCGCTGAAGATGGCGCGGCTGGGGCAATGGTGCGAAGACATAAACCGGGTGCAGACAGACGTGGAGTACGACTTCGTTTACGTGGACGAAGAAAGTTTTGAAAAATACAAGCCAACGTCATTCCGGCAATTGCTGGAGGCCTTCAAGGAATACAAAGAGAAAATATAAGGCGCTGCACCGGATGGCAATTCCGTTGCGCTCCATTGCCGCCGGTGAGCTTTATGTTACTCTCTTTCCATCCGTAAGTGCATCAATTCTGACAACTGCCCACTACTGAACAGTTGTGAAAGAGAGGGCCATCCTGTGGGAATATAATACCTTCTCAAATCATAAAGTACGCATGAACCGGAAGGATCTCTTTTCCCTACATGAAAATATTTACCGATTCCCGCGCGATCAGCAGGAAAGAGCGCGGGAAGATGCCCATGTGGATCAACGCCCAGATGCTGATGACAATCACGACCGCGTAGGCCGGAGAGAGATCCATTCTGCCGATCTCGCCTTCCGGCTCCTTGAAATACATGTACATGATGACCCGGAGGTAATAGTAAACGGCCACCACGCTGTTGAGTACGCCGATGATCGCCAGCCAGTAATATCCGGCTTTGATGGCGTCGCTGAGGACATAAAACTTGCCCATAAAGCCGGCAAGGGGCGGGACGCCCGCCAGCGAAAGCAGAAAAACGCTCATCGCCAACGCGATCATCGGGTGCCTTGTCGCGAGGCCCGCATAGGATTCGATGCCGGTATTGGGCGCCTCTTTCCGACCCAGAAGGATGACGACCGCAAAGGCCCCGATATTCATGAAAGTGTAAACCAGCAGATAAAAGAGAATACTCGCGGAAAAAATCCGGTCGCCGACGGCGAAGGCGATCAGAATGTATCCGGCATGGGCGATGCTGGAATAGGCTAACATCCTTTTGATATCGTTCTGCATCAGGGCGGTGATGTTTCCTAAGGTCATCGTCAGAACGGCGATGACCCATAGCATGCCGGACCATTCTGTCAGAAAGGGGTAGAGGGCCGTGTAGAAGACCCGGAGAAATGCGCCGAAGGCCGCGGCCTTCACTCCTGTCGCCATATACGCGGTGATGGAGGTCGGGGCGCCCTCATAGACATCGGGCGTCCACATATGGAAGGGGACGGAGGCCGTCTTGAAACCGAACCCCACGATGAGCAGCGCCATCCCCGCCATGAAGGCGGGTGTAATCAGGAAGTTTCCGGAGGTGACATAACGCGCAATTTCGCGGACATCCAGTATGCCGGTCGTGCCGTAGATCAGCGCGATGCCGTACAGCAGAAAGGCGGTGGCAAAGGCCCCCAGCAAAAAGTACTTGAGCGAGGCCTCCGCCGACCGGGGATTGCCGATCAGGAGGCCGCAAAGGACATAGATTGCGATGGACATGACCTCCAGGCCGATGAAGATGGTGACGAAATGGTTGGAGGAAACCATGATCATCATGCCCAGGATGCCGAACAGCAGCAGGGCGTAATATTCGCCTTTGATCATCTCTTCCCGTTCAACGTACCGGAGCGACAACAGCGTCACGAGAAGCGAAATCACCAGCACCAGCGCCTTGAAAAAAAGGCCGAAGTTGTCGATCGTGTAAAGTCCGTTATAGATGTCGATGTCGCTGTTCCATAACCGGCAGGTGAAGAAAAGCGCGAGACCTGCGCCGATCAGCGATACGCCGCCCGCAAGGCGCCCGATATCGTTCTTCCGGCGAAAGGCGGACAACAGTAAAATAAAAACAGCGGAGAGCGTAATCACAATCTCCGGTATGATCCAACCGAAGGCAAGTTCCGGTTTCATGACAACCATATTTTCCTACCTTTCATCTCCATGGAACCGGGCCCGCCGGATTGTAACTCGCAATTTTCGTCTGCATGTTCTGGAGATAGCCTGCGGCCGTTGCGTCCATCTTTCGGAAGAAAGCCTGGGAATAGAGTCCCATGAAAAATATGAAAAAGACAATCGCGCAAAGGATGACCGTTTCCCTTTTCGAAATGTCTTTTAAACCTCTATTCTCCTCCTTCGTAATCTGTCCGAACATGACGCGCTGGAACATCCACAGCATGTACACGGCGCCCAGAATGACGCCGGAGGCGGCCAGCACCCCATAGCTTATATTGCTTCTGAAAACGCCAAGCAGGATCAGAAATTCGCCCACGAAGCCGTTTGTGCCGGGCAGCGCGATGGAGGAGAGCGTGATGATCATGAAAAAAACGGCCAACCTCGGCATCACCTTGGAAAGGCCGCCGAAGTCGGCGATCATCCGCGTGTGCCGTCTCTCATAGATCATGCCGACGATGAGGAACAGCCCCCCCGTGCTGACGCCATGATTGAGCATCTGGTAGATGCCCCCTTCCAGCCCCTGCATGTTGAAGGCAAAGATGCCGAGCATCACATACCCCAGGTGGCTGACCGATGAATAGGCGATCAGCCTTTTCAGGTCGGTCTGCATGATGCACATGATGGCGCCGTAGATGATCCCGATCAGCGCGAGAATGGAGATCAGCGGCGCCGCGGCGAAGGCGGCCTGCGGGAAGAGGGGAATGGCAAACCTCAGGAATCCATAAGTCCCCATTTTCAGCAAGACGCCGGCCAGAATGACGCTGCCTGCCGTGGGCGCCTCCGTATGGGCGTCGGGCAACCATGTATGAAAGGGGAACATCGGCACCTTGATGGCGAAGGAGAGGGCAAAGGCGGCAAAAAGCCAGTATTGCTTCATGACCGGGATGTTTGCCTTGTAGAGATCCAGCAGGTTGAAGGTATAGAGCCCCGTATCGCGGCCGTAGTGGAAATAGAGGGCCATGATCGCCAGCAGCATCAGCACGCTGCCCACCATGGTAAAGAGAAAAAACTTGATGGCCGCATAGATCCGGCGCGGGCCGCCCCAGACCCCGATGAGGAGGTACATGGGCACCAGCATCAGCTCCCAGAAGATGTAAAAGAGGACGAGATCCAGCGCGCAGAAGGCGCCTAACATGGCCGTTTCCAGAAGCAGGAACGACGCATAGTATTCCTTTACTTTATCCGTGATCGCGTTCCAGGAACAGAGCACGCACAGCACGGTGAGGAAGGTTGTCAAAAGCACCAGGAGCATGCTGATGCCGTCTACGCCGAGGGTGTAGCCGATGCCGTATTCGGGAAACCAGTCCAGTTTTTCCATGAACTGCATCCCCGCCGTTTTTTCATTAAACTTGAAGAACAGCGGGAGGGAGAGACCAAATTCCAGAATCGTCCAGACGAGCGTAAAAACCTTTATCAGAAGGGGGTTTTTCCGCGGCAGCAGTATCAAAACAAGCGCAACGGCCAGGGGTAAAAAAATAATTATGCTCAACAGAGGGAATACCATGTCCATTCACCGATCCATGATCCATTGTCAACCATCAACGATACATTATCGATGGTGACGGCTTTGTAAAAAGTCGTGGTTCCGGCGGAAGCCGGAATCCAGAGAGCACCTCACTACCGGAAAGAACCGTTGCTTTATCTAAAACATCGGTATTACAACGAGATAACCGATCACAATCACCGCGCCGAGGATGACGGCGAGGGCATATTCCTGAACGTAACCGGTCTCTAAGCGTCTTAATCGTCCGCCCGCCCGTTCCACGACAACGGCCATACCGTTGACGGCGCCTTCGATCATGCCGTTGTCCACCACCTTGAGGAGCAGCGCGCCTGCCTTCAGGGTGCCCCGGACAAAGAGCAGCTCATAAAACTCATCTACGAAATACTTATTGTTGACGGCGCGATAGAGTCGAGAGAAGGTTGCCGTAAACCGTCCCGGCAGCTCAGGCCTCTTGACGTAGAGGATGTAGGCCAGGGTTATTCCGAAAAGGGCGATCATCACGGAGGCAACCATCAGGGTCATTTCCAGTGAGCCGTCGTGCCCCGCCGTTTCCGTCGTGGACGCCCAGGCCGCACCAATCAGATCCAAACCGCCCGCTGTGGATGGCGCAGGCGTTGCCGAACCGAAAATCGGCGCCAGAAAGTGTTCGATCGCGTTATTCCCTCCCAGCAGGGAAGGAATGCCCGCGTAACCGCCGACAACGGATAAAAAGGCCAGGATCGACAACGGGATGGTCATCACCTTGGGTGATTCGTGAATATGATGTTTGACCTCCGCGGAGGCGCGACTTTCCCCGTGAAAGACGGTGAAGAAAAGCCGAAACATGTAGAAGGCGGTCATGCCTGCCGTCACGGCGGCCAGCAGCCAGATCAGCGTATGGCCTTGAGAAGAGCTGAAGGCCTTCCAGAGGATCTCGTCCTTGCTGAAGAATCCTGAAAATCCGGGTATCCCGGAAATGGCCAGGCAGGCGATAAAAAAGGTCCAGTAGGTGACGGGGATTTTCTTTCTCAATCCCCCCATGTTCCTCAGGTCCAACTCCCCGCTCATGGCGTGCATCACGCTTCCCGCCCCCAGGAAGAGGAGTCCCTTGAAAAAGGCGTGGGTCATCAGATGGAAAATGCCGGCCGCATAGGCGCCCACACCCATGGCCACGAACATGAAGCCCAACTGGCTGATGGTGGAATAGGCGAGGACCTTCTTGATATCATACTGGGCGAAACCGATGGAGGCGGCGAAAAACGCCGTCAATACGCCGATCAGCGCGACAATGATCATGGTCTCGGGCGCCATGCTGTAGAGGAAATTGAGACGGGCGATCATGTAGACGCCCGCCGTGACCATGGTCGCCGCATGGATCAGCGAACTCACCGGCGTCGGCCCTTCCATCGCGTCGGGCAGCCAGACGTAAAGGGGGATCTGTGCCGATTTTCCGATGGCCCCCACAAAAAACAGCAGGGTGATCAGCGTAACAACGTCGCCGTTCAGCAGATGGGCGCTCTTCTGTATCTCCCCGAAATTCAGCGTCCATACCCCCTGCTCCCCCAGACTGACAAATAAAAGAAAGATGCCCAACAGAAAACCGAAGTCTCCGATCCTATTGACAATAAATGCTTTTTTGCCGGCGGTTACCGCCGAATCTTTTTCATACCAGAAGCCGATCAGCAGATAGGAACACAAGCCCACCCCTTCCCAACCCACGAACATCAGCAGCAGGTTGTTCCCCGTCACTAAAAGAAGCATCATGAAGACGAAGAGGTTCAGGTAAATGAAAAATCGTTTGAATCCGGGATCATTGTGCATATACCCGATGGAATAGACGTGAATCAGAAACCCCACCCCCGTGACCACAAGGCACATGATCACCGAAAGGGCGTCGATTCTGAAACCGATCGACACACGAAATTCGCCCGAGGCGATCCAGTTGTAGAGGTCCGACTCAAAAACCCTGGCCGCCGCCGGCATCTCCAGAAACTGGAAAAAAACGGCGAGGGATGCCAGAAATGAGAAGAAGATCGCGAGGCAGGCGACCCAGGAAACAAAGCTCCGGGAGGTTCGACTTCCGAGGAAAGCGTTGATCATGAATCCCGCTGCCGGGAAACAGGGTATCAGCCAGATATAATCAGCCATGGATGTACTTCCTTAAAAAAAGCGTTACAAAGCAATCTATTGGATTCAGTTTTTTCAGCCTTTCAACAGGTTGACTTCATCGGCGTTGACCGTTCCCTGAAGACGGAAGACCATCACAAAGATGGCCAGACCAACGGCGGCCTCCACGGCGGCGACGGTCATGATGAAAAAAACGAACACCGCTCCGTCCATGGAGGAAAATGCGTTGCCGGAGGCGATAAATGCCAGATTAACCGCGTTTAACATGAGTTCGATGCACATGAAGATGACGATCACATTTCTTCGGGTGATCGCGCCGATCGCCCCGATCGAAAAAATGATGCCGCTCAAAACCAAACATAAACCGGAAGGGATTTCCTGAAACATGTCTTTCTCCTGTTGATGATGACCACGCCGTCATTTGTTCCTTTTGGCAATGACGACGGCCCCCACAATACCGATCAAAAGCAGGATCGACGCAACCTCGAAGGGAAAGAGATACTGGCCGTACAGCAGGGCCCCCACCGTTTTTGCATTCCCCGCGGCGGCGACCGCATCGGCCGGATAATCGCCGACCCTGGCCGTCATCCGGTAAAACAGCGCGCCGAAGAGCAATTCGACGAGCAGGATGACCATGAGCAGCGCCGCGGCCATCTTTTTTCCGAATGACCAGGGAGCTTTGGTTGTGTCCTTCTCATCTCCCTTGTCCATGTTGACCATCATGATGACAAAGAGGATCAGCATCATGATCGCACCGGCATAGACCATGACCTGGGCCACCGCGATGAACTGGGCATTGAGCAGCAGATAAATAACGGCCATCGCAAAGAAGGTGACGATCATCCACAGCGCGCTGTGGATGGGATTTTTCCGGGTTGCCATCAGTATGGAAGAGACGATGACGACGAGCGCCGTAATCATGAACAGTATGAATTTGAATCCCAGGGCATCCATCTTTTCATCCTTTGGCGGAAAGCAGGCTTTCCTTCGTCAGCAGGAAATCTTTTCTTGCATAATGAACATACTCGTAGTTCTGCCCCAATTTGATCGCATTGACCGGACAGGCCTCCTGGCAGAAACCGCAGAATATGCATCTCAGGGCGTCGATTTCGTATCTTCCGGGATAACGGGACCCGTCTTCCCTCTCCCGGATTTCCAGCGTGATGCAGTGCGAAGGGCACACCGCAACGCATAACCCGCAGGCGACGCAGGCCGTCTCGCCCGTCTCGTTTTTTTCAAAGTAGTGCATTCCCCGCCAGCGGGGCGATATCGCCCTTTTTTCCTCCGGATACCGTATGGTAACCGGTTTGGAAAAAAACATCTTTAAGGTCAGTTTCAGCCCTTTCAGCAGAGGGAGTATCATATTGCCTCACTATCTCAGCGCCACAATAAAGGCGGTAATCACCACGTTGGCGAGCGCTGCCGGAAAGAGGAACTTCCATCCGAATTTCATGATGTGGTCGTAACGCATCCGCGGGTAGGTGCCTCGGATCCAGATGAAGACGAAGATGATCAATAACGTTTTCAAGATAAACCACACCGGTCCGGGCAAAACCGGCCCCAGCCAGCCGCCCAGGAACAGCGTCGTGGTCAAGGCGGCCACCGTGACCAGATGGGCATACTCGGCAATCATGAAAAGGGCGAACTTCATGCTGCTGTACTCGATGTTGAATCCGCAGGCGAGCTCGCTTTCCGATTCAGGCATGTCGAAGGGCGTTCGGTTGATCTCGGCCAGGGCCGCTACAATGTACAAAAGAAAGGCAAAGGGTTGATAGACGATAAACCAGACATCTCTCTGGGCTTCCACGATTTCGGTCAGGCGCAGGGAACCGGAAAGAATAATCGTTCCGATCACGATGAGCCCCAGCGCGACCTCGTAACTGATCATCTGCGCCGCCGCCCGGAGCGCCCCCAGGATGGCGTATTTGTTGCCCGATGACCAGCCTCCCAGGACGATGCCGTATTCCCCCAGGGTTCCCATGGCGAAGATATAGAGGATTCCGATATCCACATCCGCGATGACCAGTTTGATCTCCCGCCCGAAGAGGGTAACGCTCTCTCCAAACGGAATGACGGCAAACATGGAAAGGGCGGCGACAAAGGAGATCATCGGGGCGATCACATAAACGGGCTTGTCGGCGTTG
>CAKKRN010000198.1 GCA_919902745.1 Syntrophaceae bacterium
GTCAGGCTGCCCATGCCGCAGGAAGGGGTGATGAGGCTCTGCCGCAGGATCGTCTGCTGATCGATGCCTGCCTGTTCGAGGCGCCGGATGCCCTCTTCGAGTTTGGAGACGAGCAGATCGGCGGTTTCGTTCCCGGTGAATGCGCCTGTCGGGACGACGCCCCACGCGAGAGCGCCCCCGCGATCAAAGAACTTTTTGATATCAACTGGGTAGAGCATCACCTTTTCCATATACCCGAAGGCGTCGAAGTTCACGATATCGACCCGGGTATTCAATATCATGGACCAGTCGGCGTTGCCGCAGCAATGGATACCGGCAAGGCCTCCCAGCTCATGGATGGTGTCGGTGATCTCATTCAGCTTCTCCGCGACGAGCTCCGACGACACGGCGGAGAAGGCGGATCCGAGTGATTCCATGGCCGGCTCATCAATGAAAATGATGATGGGTTTGCCCAAGGGTTTAAGCTCCTCGATCTGCCACGCCGCCTTCATCGCGAGCCCCTTGACCACGGCGTCGAAGAACAGCTCGTTGTGGATGATGTCCCTGCCGGTTTCGTCTTTGAACGATACGCCGGTGGTAAGCGGACCGGTGATGTGACCCTTGATGTACCGTGCATTCGACAGAGACCCTTTTTTCAGCGCGCGGAGCAGCGCATAAAACCCGGGGGCGTATCTCTCGGTGATCCGGAAGAATCCGTAATCCTTTTCCAGATACCGTTCGAAGAATTTCTCGAGGGCCGGGGTGAGGTCCCCGGTCGTGTTGAATGAAACCTTTCGGCCGGCTTCATCGATCAGGAGCCCGGGTAATGATTCACTGTATTGCACATCCATATGCTCGCGGAAGTCCCTTTGCGGCAGCTGCGGCCAGATCGGCGCCTCGGGCAGATACCGGAGCGATTGTTCCACGGCCTTGTCCGGATCAGTGCCCGGCATGCTGCCGATGCCGGTGGCGATGCAGTTGAAGTGGTGGGTCATGATGATGGGCTCCTTCCCGTCCTGTATAGAACCATGGCGCTTTCGTAGACTTGCCGGATGGCCACGTCGTGTTCGGCCGCGGCCCGCTTGCAGTCCTCGTACTCGGGGGAGGCCGTGATCGTTTTGCCGTCCCTCTCTCCGATCTTGATCCGGATCGTCCCGAACCAAGTGACGACTTCCTCCCAGCGGCGATCCAGGCAGACGCGCTCCCACCGTGACATTCGGACGCCCAGCGTTGAGGTCTCGGCCAGGACGACGGCGGCGAGCGACTCGGCCCTGACCGGATCGCAGATCACCGACAGAAGCGTTCCCGGCCGGTTCTTCTTCATCTGGATCGGGGTCAGGAAGACATCGAGCGCACCCGCGGCGAAAAGCCGCTCCATGGCGGTCTCGTAGAACTGCGGGTTGAGGTCGTCGATGTTCGTCTCGATCACGGTGACGCTCCGGGCAGCGGGGACACATACGGACTCCTCGCCAAGCATGATCCGGAGCACGTTTGGGATGCCGAAATCGCTTTTCCCGGCGCCGTAGCCGATCTTCTCGACGATCATGGCGGGCATCTCTCCAAAACCCGAGGCGATCTCCGCAATGATCGCCGCGCCGGTCGGCGTGACCAGTTCCCCTTCGATGTCCAGCTTCCGCCAGGGCACGCCCCGCAGGATCTCGGCGGTGGCCGGCGCGGGCAGCGGGAATGTGCCGTGGGAGCCCGTTGCGTAACCGTGAAAGGTGGGCAGCGGGCCGGAGACGACCTTCGGCCAGCCGATCATCTCGAGACAGATGGCCGTGCCGACGATATCGACGATGGCGTCCACCGCGCCCACCTCGTGGAAGTGAACCTCTTCCGGAGAGCGGCCGTGCACCCGGCCTTCGGCCTCCGCTAATCTGTTGAAGATGCGCTCGGCCGTCTGCTTTACACGGTCGGAGAGGTTCGCGCCGCGGATCAGCTCCTGGATCTCCTTCAGCCGTCGGCGATGGGAGGGATGAGGTTCATCGAGGACCACACGGACGTCCGTCGCCTCGATCGCTCCCTTGATCTTCCTGCCGACCTCGATTCTGTACCCGCCGACGCCCAGACCGGCGAGCCCCTCCCGGAGCCGCACCGGGTCCGCCCCGGCGCCGATGAGCGCCCCAAGCGTCATGTCGCCGCTGATTCCCGCAAAGCAGTCGAAATACGCGATCTTCATCGGTTCACCAGGTGTGCGAAATATCCGGCCCCGAAACCGTTGTCGATGTTCATGACGGCGATACCCGCGGCGCAGG
>CAKKRN010000199.1 GCA_919902745.1 Syntrophaceae bacterium
CGATTACCACCGCGTTGTCGCCGGCCAGAACCAGGTCGATCAGAATGATGCTCATCACGGCAACCAGGAATTCCCACGTGAACGCAATATGCCCAAGCCAACCAAAATCAATCATTTCCCCCCCTATTGACCAAGTTTTTTCCACCAGCCCATCGCAAAGGATAACGACCGATGGCCGAACCATAACCTCCTCCGCCATGACCTCCTATGGGTCAGCCGTTATAGCCGGCAGCCCCTTTGTACCAGTCCAGGATTTCACTGCCCGTCATGAAGATCACTTTATCGTGCTTTTGAATATACTCAAAAATCTTGCTGAAATAGCCAATGCGGTGGGGCACGCCGGTAATGTAGGGATGCACTGCAATGGCCATGATGCGCGCGGTTTGCCGACCTTCTTCATAGAGCGTATCAAACTGATCCCTGGATCGGTCCAAAAGCTCCGCCGAGCGATGGTGCTGCACGGCATAGATCGGGATATCATTGAGCTCCATGGTGTAGGGGATCGAAAAGAGGCTGCCTTTTTTCACGTTCATCGGGTAGGGCTGATCATCATTCACCCAATCCAGGACGTATTCGATCCCCTCTTCCGCCAGGATATCCGGGGTGTCAAAAGTTTCGTGCAGGCCCGGCCCCATCCAGCCGCGCGGTTTCTGTCCCGTCTTTTCCTTGATGACATCGATGGTTTTCCGGATGACGGCGCGTTCATCTTGCTCCCTGGGAAGAGCCCTCTGCACAAAACCATGGCCGAAGAGTTCCCAGCGGCTCTTGAGGCAGGCGTCGACGATACGGGGATAGGTATTGCAGACGGAGGCGTTCAGGCTGACCGAGGCCCTGACGCCCTGCCTGTCCAGGACATCCCTGATCCGCCAGAAGCCGACCCTGAGCCCGTACTCAAACCAGCCGTAGTTGGTGATATCCGGCACGATGGTGACGCCCTGCGGCGGCGGGATGACGGTACGGGCCATCGGTTCATGGATCGGCCACTCCTCAATGTTAACAATCACCCAGACGGCAACCCTGGCGTCTCCCGGCAGTTTCAAGGGTTTACGGTCAACGATAGGGATGTAGTCGGCGCGCGGATTGGTCATAAACTCATCCTTTCTCCCCCCAGGGGAAGGCTGAGACTTCGTCCGGATCAACCCCATCGCCCCGCCGCGGATCCCCCGGCAGGACGATTGCTTACGCATTAAAGGATGGGGTTTTACTGCTCAAAAATCCACGGATCCACGGCGCGTCGCCAACAGACCAGTTCCTCCGGTTTGAACCACAACGCCACTTCCTTTGCGCCGTTTTCGGGGCTGTCCGAAGCGTGCGTCAGGTTGCGGCCCACCTCCAGTGCGAAGTCGTGACGGATCGTGCCCGGCGCGGCTTCCAGCGGGCGGGTGGCGCCCATCGTCTGGCGAATGGCGGCTGCCGCATTGGGGCCTTCCCAGACCATCGCCATCACCGGCGCGGAGGTGATATAGGCGATCAGGCCTTCATAAAACGGTTTGCCCTTGTGAATCCCATAATGTTCCTCAGCCAGCGCCCGGCTGACCTGCATGAATTTGGCCCCTGCGAGGAGCAGACCGCGCCGCTCCAGGCGGGCAATCACCTCACCCACGAGACAGCGCTGCACCCCGTCGGGCTTGACCAATACCAGAGAACGTTCCACCTTTACCTCCCCATAAATGGATCTTCAGAACTTCAGCAAAATATGACCGGAACCGAAGGGGGCGCCAACCCTGCATGTACCGCGGATCGATGGCCCGATCTGCGCCCTTCCGGTCCAACTGCCACGGCGCCCCGCCGCCCGGTCGTTTGCATCAGGCCATGGTTGAATGATCCACCTGAATGCGGGGGCAAGGATACGAAGAACCATTTTGCATGTCAACAAGTATCTGTTCCAAGGTGTGGCGCCTTCGGAATTCAAACAGGCGGCCTTCTTTCCCTCAGGGCCTCCGCCTCGAAATCCCCGGCGACGGCGGCATTCTCTTTTGTAAAATAGATGGGATAATGCTTCCGGAAGGCGGCTATGATCATGTCGTAGGGCAGATCCGAAAAAGGGCCGTGGTCATAAACATATTCCATGTGCCGGTTTCCTTTCCGGTCGAATTCGTGGAAGATCGCATCATGAATGCCGTCGAAATCAAGGGGTTTGACGCCGAACCGTTCACAGAGGGAGAGGTTGAAGGTGGGGGTGGCTTTGACCCAGCGGTCGTTCAGGAAGATTTCCGTATAGCCGTGGTGGATGAACAGGTCCGTCTTCATGATCTCTTTCAGACGTTCCGTGGTCAGGTGATTCCGGACATCGGCGAACCGGAGGCGGCTGGGAATGCCGATGGCGCGAGCGGCCGCGGCCAGCAAAATCGCCTTCCCCACGCAATAACCGGTTTTCTTGCCCAAGACCACGCTCGCCTTGAATTTGTCTTCCGCCGGGTCGATCGAATAGGGATCGTATTTGATCTGATCGCGGACGGCGTAGAAGATGCGGACCGCCTGATCGGTCTCGTTTGCGGCGTCCGCTGCGGATGTTTTCGCAAACGCGACAACCGCCGGGTGGTCGCAATCGATAAATCGGGTGGGCCGCAGATAAACGTCAAAATCCTCTGTCGTGGATGTAACCATAACCCAAGTCTCCTGGTTGTTTAAGGAAGGCGCCGATCTTCCCCGGGCTTCTGAAAATCCCTTGAACAATGTGCAGAAAATAGGCATACTTTCTGCGCTGAATCCTCAAAAACGGGACTACGCGGGATAAAATGACCCGCACACGAAAAAAGGGTCGAGGCGTAGAGACTTGTAGAGACCAACAAAAAGGGCCTCTCTCAGGAAGCCCAGTGTTTTTGGCTGGGAGACGTGGATTCGAACCACGATTCACGGAGTCAGAGTCCGTTGTCCTACCATTGAACGATCCCCCAGCAGAGGCGTATCCCCCTTACCACAGGGGGAATCGATTATCAACCGAAAAAATTGGTCGACGGAGAGGAAAAATGTAGACAAGATCGGACCATTTCAGATAGATAGAAATGGCTTCCCCGCGAAGATGGATGGATCGAAAGAGGAGGGAATCCGGGAGGCGTGACGTACTTTCATCTCCCAAAAGAACGATCGTAAAATCATGTAGAAGGAAGGGACCTTATGCCGAAGATGACTGAAAAATCAGACCTGGAGGGGCTGACCCTGCTCGGCCGGGGAGAGGAGAAACCGGCGAAGAGGCTGGAGACCTTTCCCAACCACCACCCGGACCGGAATTATGTCGTTACGCTCCGCACCGAAGAATTCACCTGCGTCTGCCCGGCGACGGGGCAGCCCGACTTTGCCCGTCTGACCCTCCAGTACATCCCCGACCGGAAGATCGTGGAATCCAAATCGCTGAAACTTTACCTCTGGTCGTTCCGGAACCGGGGGGTCTTCCACGAACATGCGGCCAATGCGATCCTGGATGACCTGGT
The DNA here is from genome assembly GCA_919902745.1 of Syntrophaceae bacterium. GTDB lineage: Bacteria > Desulfobacterota > Syntrophia > Syntrophales > UBA5619 > UBA5619. The sequence continues at coordinate 3,432 of CAKKRN010000199.1, forward strand.
CAAGGCGCTGGCCCCCCGCTGGTGCAAGGTCACCGCCGACTTTGCGGTGCGGGGGGGGATATCCATTTCCATCGAAGCGGAGCACGGGGAGAGAAATGGCTGAACAGCGCTGGTTGCCCGTCATTGCCGCCGTTTTCGTGACCAGTCTTGTCGTCTCCAACATCATTGCCGTCAAGCTGATCGCCGTCGGACCGTTCTTCCTGACGGCCGCGGTTCTGATCTTTCCGGTCTCCTACATTTTCGGGGATATCCTGACCGAGGTGTATGGCTACGCGCAGGCCCGGCGGGTCATCTGGATCGGCTTCGGGTGCAACCTGATGGCGGTATTCATCTTCTATCTTTCCATCGAGTTGCCGGCCGCCCCCTTCTGGAGAACGGGCGCCTTTGAATCCGCCGCCGCCTCGCAGCAGGCTTACCAGGCGATCTTCGGGTCGACGCCGAGGATCCTGGCCGCCTCTTTTCTGGCCTATCTGGTCGGGGAGTTTATCAATTCTTATGTGCTGGCCAAAATGAAGATCACGACCCGGGGGCGGCATCTGTGGATGCGCACGATCGGCTCTACGGTCGTCGGGCAGTGCGCGGATTCCGGGGTCTTTATTTTCCTGGCCTTTTACGGGACGGTTCCGCTTGACGCGCTGGCGAAGATGGCGGGGGCGCAGTGGTTGATGAAATCCGCCTACGAAGCGCTGGCCACCCCGCTGACCTATCTGACCGTGACTTTCCTGAAGCGCGCGGAGCGGGAAGACTTCTATGACCGACAGACGAACTTCAATCCGTTGCGATGGAGGGAATGACGTTCTTGTCAGCGGATAAGACAAAGGCCTGGAAATCATCGCTAACTTTCCTGACAGGTCTGTTCAGATCATTTAATTTGAAAACATTGCTGCAAAGGAGGAGGGATTATGAAAAAAATTGTTTTGACGATTGTTGCCATTTTGCTTCTGCTGGCCGCTTATTTGACCCTCTGGCCGGTACCGATTGAGCCTGTCAGCTGGAATGCGCCCATGCCACCCGGCTATAGCGGCCCACACGCAGTCAACACAAAGCTTGCTAACCTCAAGATGATTTCATTGGGCACAGAAGAAGGGCCAGAGCATATCGCCATCGGCAAAGACGGCAAGCTTTACACCACGGTTGCCAGCGGCAACATCCTGCGAATGAATCCGGATGGCAGCGCGCAAGAGGTGTTTGTAAACACCGGTGGGCGGGTGCTGGGTTTTGACTTTGACGCAGACGGAAACCTGATCGCCGCCGACGCCGTGAAGGGCCTGCTGTCGATCAGCCCCGACAGGAAGATCACGGTGCTGACCGACAAGGTAAACGGGGAACCGATCCGCTATGCCGACGCAGTGGTGGTGGCCAAGTCCGGCAAGATGTATCTGAGCGATGCGTCAACCCGTTTTGCGCCCAAAGATTGGGGCGGGACGTTTGAAGCCAGCGTTCTGGACATTCTGGAGCAGGCATCAACCGGCCGTATTCTGGAGTACGACCCGGCAAACAAAACGACTCGAGTCGCGGCGAAAGGTTTTAGTTTTGCCAACGGCGTCGCCCTGAGCCAGGATGAACAAACGCTGTTCGTCAATGAAACCGGTAAATACCGTGTGTGGAAGATTTC